>WTIG01000081.1 GCA_011522825.1 Puniceicoccaceae bacterium | reverse complement strand
CTTCTATGCCGGCTTTACTTGAAGCAATGGCTTCGTGATTAGGGATTCCAATCCGGGCTGCCGTTGAACTATAAAAAATAAGTGAGCCATTGGATTGTTTCTGCATAATAGCTAGGGCCTCTTTCATGGCATAGAAAGCAGAACTTAAATTGAGATTTAAAGTGTCTAGCCATTGTGCTTGATTGGTTAAATGTGCGGGTTTGATAATTATAGATCCTATGGCGTGTATATAGACATCGATTGAGCCCATTGCTTCATGGGCTGCTTTAAAGGTAGTGGCTAAATCAGTGGTGTCAGTGGCGTCAGCAGTAAATGTGTGAATGCTGGAACATTCAGATTTGAGTTTGGTTAGTTTATCTTCAGATCGGGCATATCCTGAAATTGTATGCGTTTGACTAGACAGCATTTTAGCTACTGAGGAACCGATCCCGCCAGTGATGCCTCCGATGAGAATGTTTTTTTGTGTATCCATCTTCACAAATCGTAAAAGGGGATATTTGATTACAGAAATGCACTTAAAAGCGGTAAAAGCATTTTTCTGGCTTGAAAGAATGGCTCAGTCTATACCATATGTCTCTTTATCGCCTATGTCAGAGATATCAAAAGCTTATAATCCCAAAACCGTTGAAGCCCATTGGTCTAAGCAATGGATCGAACAACAGTCGTTTAAGGCAACGGTCGATCAAAAGAAAGATCCGTATGCTATTATGATACCTCCCCCTAATGTGACTGGGATGCTGCACATGGGGCATGTGCTCGATAATACCTTGCAGGATATATTCATTCGTAGGGCACGTTTAGAAGGTAAGTCTGTTTTATGGCAACCTGGAACGGACCATGCGGGAATTGCTACACAAACAAAAGTCGAAAAACAATTAAGGGCCAGCACTGGAGAATCAAAATATGATTTAGGGCGTGAGGCCTTTGTTAAGAAAATTTGGGAGTTTCGAGATGAGTCTGGTGGAGTCATTCTTAACCAACTGCAAAAGTTAGGTGCATCGTGTGACTGGGAGCGGACTCGATTTACGTTAGACGAGGATTATTCAAAAGCAGTTCTTAATGCCTTTGTTTTACTCTACAAGCGAGGCTTTGTTTATCGAGGAAAGCGAATGGTGAATTGGTGTCCCGCCACTCAAACGGCGATTTCGGACGAAGAGGTCAACATGAAGCCTCAAAATGGTATTTTATATAAGATGCGTTATGAGTTAGCTGAGGCCGATGGCGACAGAACTCATTTAGAAATTTCAACCACTCGTCCTGAAACAATAATGGGGGACAGTGCGGTGGCCGTTCATCCTGAGGACGATCGGTATAAGCATTTGATTGGTCAGTTTGTTTGGCGTCCTTATCCTAAGGCAAAGATTCCAATTATTGGAGATAGTTATGTGGATCGAGAATTTGGAACAGGTTGTTTGAAAGTTACTCCAGCGCATGATAAGAACGACTTTGAAATAGGGCAGAGGCACAAGTTGGAGGTGATTGAAGTGATTGATGCTAAGGGCACCTTGAATGAATTAGCGAGTCCTGCTTTTGCTGGCCTAGATCGGTTTGAGGCAAGGAAGAAAGTCGCCGAGGCTTTAGAGTCCGATGGTCTATTGATTGAGCGAGAGCCTTATGAAAATGTAGTAGGATTTTCAGAGCGTGGAGATGTGCCGATCGAGCCTCGTTTATCGGAACAGTGGTTTTTAAAATACCCAAAAGTGGAAGAGGCGAAGCGAGCGGTTGAGAAAGGAATCATTCGCTTTCATCCAGATCGTTGGAAAAAAACTTATTTGCATTGGCTGAATGGGATTCAGGATTGGTGCATTAGCCGTCAGTTGTGGTGGGGACACCGTATCCCAGTTTGGTATAAAAAAGGTATCGAAAAAGAGGACTTGGATTATGCAAATCCAGAGCATGTTTATGTCGGGGTAGAGGCTCCGGAAAAGATAGAAGAATGGGAGCAAGATCCAGACGTTTTAGACACATGGGCCTCGTCTTATTTATGGCCAATGGCTAATTTAGGTTGGCCAGAGCCAAGCAAAGAACAAAAAGAGGAAATGGCATATTGGTATCCTACAACCACATTGGTTACGGGGTTTGATATTATATTTTTCTGGGTAGCACGAATGATAATGGCGGGACTGGAATTATTCGGAGACGATAAAGAAAACTTAACAGATCAAGAGATACAGGAACGCATTCCATTTCGTAATGTGTACATTCATGGATTAATTCGTGATGAGAAGGGACGAAAAATGTCTAAGTCCTTAGGAAATTCCCCAGACCCTCTAGAATTGATTGAAAAATTTGGTGCCGATGGTTTGCGATTTGGCATCTGTAATATTGCACCGACAGGATCAGATATTTTATTCTCTGAGGACCGTATCGAAATCGGGCGAAACTTTTGTAATAAACTTTGGAATGCGGTTCGCTTTCGACAAATGTCTGGAGCGATGGAGGACAATTCTTCAGTCGATGTTATCTGTAGTCGTATGAAGCCAGAAATCTGGGATGATTATGATCATTGGATATTGGCACGATTGGCAGAATTTACTGAATCCGTGGAATCCTGTTTCAAGAACTTTGATTTAGCACCGTTAACCCATTTGATTTATCGATTCTTCTGGAATGATTTTTGCGACTGGTATGTCGAAGCTTCCAAAGGAAAATTAAAGTCTGGTGGTGATGCCACGGCAAACTGTCTTGCCATCCAAGATTTTGTTCTGCGCCAAGTCTTACAGTTAGCACATCCAGTGATTCCACATATCACTGAAGAACTTTGGGCACAGTTGGGCTATGGTCAGACGGATAAATTATTGATCGAAAAAACAACGCTCTTGAAAGCAGAATGGCTCAAAGGGGAATTAGCCTTTTCTGAATCAGCGGTCGGAAGAGTGAATGCGATGCAATCACTGATCCAAGAAGCAAGAGCTCTTAAGGCGCAGTATAAAATTGCGAATAAAAGAGACCTAACACTTTATTTTGACGAAGGTGCAAAGGAGCAATCAGTGATATTGGAGAACCAAGATCGTATTCAAACACTTGCCGGCTTTGCTAAGGTGATTGGAATTAAGAAATCAGAAGCCGATGGGATGGTTGCGGTTTCTACTTTATTGGGAACTATTTATTTAGATCTTCGAGAAGGGGTAGACGTTGAAGCTGAACGAAGCCGACTCAGTAAAGAGCTAGACAAGCTTAATCAACTAGTGGCAATTGGAGAAAAGAAATTATCCAATCCTAAGTTTGTTGATGGGGCGCCACCTGCGGTCGTCGAAGGGGCTAAAAAGCAATTAGAAAGCACACGTAATCAGCGTGATGAAACTCAAAAGATTCTTGAGAGCTTGGGTTAAGTTGGGCTCAGTTAGTTTATTTAGGGTCGCCCGTATATTTTATTAAAAGAAGCGTTTGGTCATCAATGGGTTCAAGTCCTTCGGAGAAATTATTGAGACTTTTGATGATCTCAGAAACAATGCTTTCTGCATTTTTTGATGACATTTTATCGATTATTCGCATAAGGCGATCAGCGGAAAATTCTACCTGTTTCTTATTTTCCATTTCTGTGACGCCATCGGTATACAGTACTAAAACATCGTCTTTTTGAAAGCTAAGGGTGAAATCTTCAATTTTTTGATTAAAGATATCTGGGGGAACAATCCCTAAAGCCATTCCTGAAACTTCTATGGGAAATAGTTTGTCTTTATGGTTTGGGCTAAAGAATAACGGTGCTTCGTGTCCAGCACGGGCGATGGTTAAAGTGTTTGTTTTTATATTAATGATGCCTAGGGACAGAGTAACAAACATACCAGGTCGCATGGTCTTTAATAATTCTTCATTGAGAAGTTTTAAGATATCTGCCGGCGAAGTTTTCTGTTTTATTAAATGCTTTAGGTGTGTTTGGCACATGGCCATAACAATCGATGCAGGAATGCCTTTGCCTGAAACATCAGCTATAGCCACTCCGATTGAGTCGGCATCAATTTCAAAAACATCATAAAGGTCTCCACCAATTTTTTGGGCAGGGAGATAGTGGGCTGCAAATTCTAAGGGGATATTTTTAGGAAAATTTGAGGGCAGTAATAGATTTTGAATATTCTGCGCTAACTGCAAATCCAGATCGATTTTATTTTTTTCAATTTGTAGCTGTATGGTTGTGCTATTTTGGATGGCAAGGCCAACCTGACTGGCAAGCGATTGCAGTAAAGAGAAGTCCATCGTATCAAACGGGACGCCGCTTATAGGGTTAGCAACTGCAAGTATAGCGATTAGCGACTCATCATAAATCACGGGAGCTAGCATGAGAGAGTGTATGTGCAGTGCAGGGTCATCATGTTGAATCACTCGTGGGTCATTTTTTGCTCGTGAGATTAATATAGGCTTCCCTGTTTTGGCAACGGAACCGACCAAGCCTTCCCCGGAAGCATAGCTTTCAGTTTTATAAGCATTTTTTATGAAATCTGTACGAGAACTTGTGTGTTTCAATGCACTTATGCTCGCTTGATTTTGTGGAGGAAACAGTCCTTCTACAGCTATTCGATAAAATCGTTCATCTGCTTTCTTCTCAAAGATACACGCAGACATAGCCCCGGTGTTTGTGATCGCTGCATGTATAATTTTATGAAACAGCTTTTGTCGATTTTTTTCACCCGTAATGGCCCCAGAAATAGAGTGCATGAAATCGATAACAATTTGCTTTTCTTGCTCTAGGCGTTGAACAGCTTCCTCTTTTATCGATACTTTACGATTAATTCTATAGTTAATTAATGCCGTAAAGAGAAGAGTGAATAAGACTCCTATAAAGAAAGGTAACATCAGCAATTTGAAATTTAAGATTAGTCAGATTGTATTTTATCTTCTAGAATATTAATTAAATCTTTGAAAAGCGATGCATTTTCTTTTCTTGCTTTCACTAAGTTTTTGTGGGCATTAAGAATATCAATGGCCTCAAATCGCTCTGCCTCTTTTATGGCTTGAAATTGGTCAGGATTCTCTGAAGAAG
>WTIG01000153.1 GCA_011522825.1 Puniceicoccaceae bacterium | reverse complement strand
AGGTAAACCTCTGCAGAATCGAATAGATATTGACCTTGATTAGCATTATTTGCTAAACTTAAAAGCGTGAATGATTTGAATGTCTTTGAGTTACAAGGATTGTACGGTAGCTATTCGTTGCCTGAATCGGTGCTCCAACATATTTGGCATTATGGAGATTTTAATCATAAAGAATTACGCACGCAATCGGGTAAACCAATATCAATTCTGAATCCTGGTCGGTGGAACCATAATGAAGGCCCCGATTTTTTGGAAGCAGTTCTTAAAATAGATGGAAAAACCATTGTGGGCGCTGTGGAAGTTCACTTTGAGCCGATTAATTGGTTCTATCATCACCACCATAAAAATCCCTTCTTTGATTCAGTGATATTGCATGTCGTACTAACGATGGGAAATCAAGAAAGGGGCGATTTGGATAGAAGCTTTTTTTTAAATTCATTGAGAGATTTAGAGACACTGGCTTTGCTACCTCATTTAAATATGGATTTAGAAAGCTATGCAATTGAGCATGCATTACTTACTTTTGAAAAAAAGAACCTTTTTGATTTTAAATATATAACAGAACATCTAAGCGAAGCAGAAAGAATCGAATTCTTTTATGCTGAGGCAAAAAAACGCTTTCATCGAAAAGTAAAGTTCGCAAAAAAGCGCCTTGATCAAAGTTCTTGGGAAGAAGCCTGTCATGTCATGCTTTTAGAAGTATTAGGGTATAGTCGTAACCGCTTAACTATGGCCAATATTGGACTTCAACATCCCTTACCTCACTGGAACCTATCAGCAGAACAATTGTACCAAAAATACAAATCCGATTGGAAACTTTCAGGAATACGGCCAGCCAATCAGCCACTGGTTCGGTTAAGGCAATACACATCCTTAATGGAAAAAGAACCGAATTGGCCAAATCGAATTATCGAGAATATAGCTCTTTTAAAGGAGCATGGTTTGACGAAGACTATTTGTAATCATAAGCGAAGCCCAATGATGCAAAAAATGAAAACGGTTTTTCGATCAGATATATTGCACAATTTTGTTGGAGAGACTCGTTTTCATACAATTATGATTGATGCTCTGTTGCCTTTAATTGAGGCAGAAAAATTAATGGATACGGAAACAATTTGGTTGGACTGGTGGTTGGGGGGGGTAAGCCGAATGCCAGTAGTATCTATTTGAATCTGTTGCTTTCTAAACAGAGCATAAGACCCAATCGTAATGCTTGAGTGCACGGCTTATATAACTTACTGATAAAACAGTTTTCTCGAATGACTAAAATACCGAACGAGCATTCTCAAAGAGACGCATCCATGGTCCATTTTCGCCCTTGAAGTGATTATAACCATAGCTCATTTGCACAGAACGGAAGCATCGTTCTGGATGTGGCATCATAATCGTCACACGTCCATCTGGTGTTGTGAAACAAGTATTACCTTGTTCGGATCCATTAGGATTAATCGGATAGACTTCACTGGGTTGAGCTTTCGAGTCAATATAACGCATACCGACTAAATTATCTTTTAAGCATTGTTCGAGATTTCCTGTACTAGAGAAATCGGTTCGGCCTTCACCATGAGCTACAGGTATAGGCAATAAGCTATCTTCCATACCCTGTAAAAAGACACTGGGTGACTTGAGGACTGAGATATTTGAAAGACGTGCTTCAAATTGTTCTGATTTATTGCGAACGAAGTAAGGCCAAGGATCAGCACCCGGAATAATCGACTTTAACTGAGAAAGCATTTGGCAACCATTACACACACCAAGTGCAATGGTATTTGAATCAGCAAAGAAGCGTTCAAACTGTTCTTTAATTGAAGCATTATAAAGGATGCATTTTGCCCATCCGCTACCAGCACCAAGAACATCTCCATAGGAGAAACCACCACAAGCAACTAAGGCCTGAAACTCATTAAGCTGGAAGCGACCTTCAAGTAAATCAGTCATGTGTACATCGACAGATTTGAAACCAGCTTTATCAAAAGCATAGGCCATTTCATTTTGACCATTGATGCCTTGTTCACGGAAAATGGCGATCTTGGGTTGCTCACTCTTTGAGATATTTGGAACTTTATCTGGATCAAATGTTGGTTGAATAATAATTCCCTGATCCGTTTCATCCAAAAGCAAATCATAGGCTTCTTGAGCACAGTCGGAATTATCTCTTAAACTTTGCATGGTGTAGCTCAGTTCGCTCCAGACTCGATTTAATTCAGTGATTGTATTTTCGTAGATGATTTCTGACTGCTGAAGGATACGCCCACTTTTCTCAGAAGTGGTTTTTCCAATCGCGTGGCAAATAGTGTTCAGGCCAAAAGATTCGATGGTGGATTCTACTTCTGCTAATCGCTCGGAATCAATTTCAAGGACAGCCCCAAGCTCTTCATTGAATAGCGTTTCAAATGTTGATGAATCAGAGCAGTCACTATTCAGTAAGGCATCGAGATTTAACTCATAGCCCTTGCGGCCAGCAATGGCCATTTCGGTGACAGTCACATAAAGCCCACCATCTGAACGGTCATGATAAGACAAAATTAAATTCTTGGCGATCAGTGATTGGATACAGGCAAAGAATTGTTTAAATAATTCAGGGTTATCTAAATCTGGGGCAGTATCGCCCACTTGATCAAAGCATTGTGCAAGGCAACTCGCCCCCATACGATTTTTGCCTTCACCGAGATCTAATAACAAGAGTGTGCTTCCAGTCTGTTTGAAATCTGGAGTCAAAGTTTTTCGAACGTCTTCGACCGTAGAAAAGCCAGTAACAAGTAAACTCAAAGGGGAAACTTGTTTGATGGTTTCATTCTCTGCATTTTCCCATGTAGTTCGCATAGACATTGAGTCTTTGCCAACTGGGATACAAATACCGAGAGCGGGGCAGAGTTCCATTCCTACAGCAGAAACTGTATCGTAAAGATTTGCATCTTCACCATCTTCACCTGCAGCCACCATCCAATTGGCGGAAAGTTTAATGGATTGAATGGATCCGATATAGCTTGCTGCCATGTTTGTTAAACACTCTCCGATAGCCATGCGTCCAGAGGCAGGTGCATTCAATAGAGCAATAGGGGTACGTTCACCCATGGCCATAGCTTCACCTGTGTAAGATGCCATAGTTGTTGCAGTGACTGCAACATCGGCAAGGGGGGTTTGCCAAGGGCCAACCATTTGATCACGGCTTACCGTTCCGGTAATTGTACGGTCGGCGATAGTAACCAAAAAGGATTTATTCGCAATCGCTGGGAATTTGAGCAGGCGATTGATAGATTCTTTTAAGCTAATTTTTGAATAATCAATTTTAGAGGTATCGGCGGTTTCCCTAGTGCAATCACGAAGCATCTTAGGTGTCTTTCCGAGCAAGATACTCATATCAATGTCGATCGGATTATTATCAAAATGTGAATCGACTAAAGTTAGTTTATGGTCGTCAGTGGCTTCTCCTACAATGGCAAAAGGGCATCGTTCTCTTTTGCAAATCTTAGAAAAAATCGCTTCGTCTTCTGCCGAAATAGCGAGAACGTAACGTTCCTGTGCTTCGTTACACCAAATTTCCATTGGGCTCATTGAAAAATCTTGGTTGTGGATATTCCTCAAATGAAAACGTCCACCGGTTTCCTCTACGAGTTCTGGCAAACCATTGGATAAGCCACCAGCTCCAATATCATGGATGGATAAAATCGGATTGTTCGCACCTAAGGCAATGCAGTGATCAATCACTTGTTGGCAACGCCGTTCCATTTCTGGGTTATCTCTTTGAACAGAATCAAAGTCTAAGTCTTCCGATTGTGAACCGGCTCCGATTGATGATGCAGCCCCACCACCGAGTCCAATTTTCATTGCTGGCCCGCCAATTTGAATGATTTTTGCTTTAGGAGGGATCGGCTTTTTGTGAACGTGTTCTTCCTTTAGATTGCCCATTCCGCCTGCAGCCATGATCGGCTTATGGTAGCCTCTGTAGTTGCCTGAATGTTCGATTTCAAATGTTCGAAAGAGCCCTGCGAGTTGTGGGCGGCCAAACTCATTACCAAAAGCGGCACCTCCAATAGGGGCTTCAAGCATGATCTGTAAAGGAGTGGCAAGACGTTTTGGGTGTGGTTCATTGATCGTTTCCCAACCTTGTTTTAGCGAATCAATTTTTAAATGAGAGACCATGAAAGCAGACAAACCTGCTTTTGATCGGCCACCAATTCCTGTAGCACCTTCGTCACGGATTTCTCCACCGACTCCAGTTGCTGCTCCTGGGAATGGAGAAATGGCAGTCGGGTGATTGTGAGTCTCAACCTTACATAATAAATCTAAACGAGTCTCTGAGTTTTTGTATTGTTTTGAATCGTCTTGTGAGACTTCCCACCATTCTCCAGATTTACCAAGTAATACGCCTGAATTGTCTGAATAAGCGACACAAACACCATCGGGGTTTGACTGGTAGGTGTTTCGAATCATTTGAAAGAGTGATCTTTCACTCGCTTTGCCATCGACTATCCAATCGGCATTAAAAATTTTATGTCTGCAGTGCTCAGAATTCACCTGAGAAAACATAACAAGTTCTACATCGGTTGGGTTTCTTTGGATCGAGGTGTAAGCATCAGCAAGGTACTGAATTTCTGCTTGGCTCATAGCCAATCCCCATTCAACATTCGCTTTTTCTAGAGCTTCAATGCCATTTTCTAGAAGGTTAATTGTTTTGAAACTCTTAGGTTCTGGTGCATCAAAGAAATCACTGAGATCCGTGTAAATGCCTTCAGTCATAGGGTCATGGAGCAGCTTTACCTCATCGCCGAGTTCGCTCATTGAGAGAAGGCTATTTTCGCCATGGTGAATGGTGTAATAGATGCCTTTTTCTACACGTTGAATAGCTTGGATCCCACAGTTCTGAAATATATCGGTGGCTTTGGAGGACCATGGAGAACAAGTGGCTTTCCTAGGCGTCACAAAAAAACCGCCCGTTTGTTCAAACAGTTTTTCTGCGGATAACAGTTTATAGCTCTGACTTAAGCTAGTCTCATCCAGTGTTTGCTTGGCTTGTACAATGTAGACAAATTCAGCGTTGATGCGAATGGTTTCAAGGTCGCTTCGAGCAGTAGAAAAT
>WTIG01000018.1:2453-5109 GCA_011522825.1 Puniceicoccaceae bacterium | reverse complement strand
TATCGTTCTTCTATCTATTATCGGTAGGCCTCCTTTGTCTGCATTTAGCACATGGAATAAGTAGTTTATTTCAAACCTTTGGCCTTCGTAATACAGTCTGGAGAGTAAGGCTAGACCGAATCGCATTAATCTATGGCTTAGTTGTCTTTTTTGGGTTCGCATCGATTCCTTTGGCTACTCAAATCAACGTATTGAATTATTCTTGGGAAATCAGCGAAGCAGATGTAGCGGTTTCTAACCCAAAGGAAATACATCAATCTTCCACTGATTAGTTTAGGATTTAATTTTAAGCAGAATTTACAAATGAATTTAGACTCAAAAATACCTGAAGGACCTTTATCTGAAAAGTGGTCTAATCATAAATTTAATATGCGACTGGTGAATCCGGCTAACCGTCGTAAATATCACGTAATTGTTGTTGGTTCTGGCTTAGCGGGCAGTTCCGCTGCGGCTAGTTTAGCCGAGCAAGGCTATAACGTATCCTGTTTCTGCTACCAAGATAGTCCGAGAAGAGCTCACAGTATTGCAGCCCAAGGCGGAATCAATGCGGCCAAAAATTATCAAAATGATGGGGATAGCGTGCAACGTTTATTTTATGATACAATCAAAGGAGGGGATTATCGCTCAAGAGAAGCTAATGTGTATCGTTTAGCCGAGGTCAGTACTAAAATTATTGATCAGTGTGTATCGCAGGGTGTTCCATTTGCTCGAGAATATGGAGGTTTATTGGCGAACCGTTCCTTTGGTGGCGCTCAAGTCTCAAGAACTTTTTATGCGAGAGGGCAGACAGGACAACAATTACTTCTAGGTGCTTATTCTAGTTTAAATCGTCAAATAGGATTGGGTAAAGTGACTATGTACACGCGTCATGAGATGCTGGATGTTGTCGTAGTTGATGGTCATGCTAAAGGTATCATTGTACGAAATTTAGTCACAGGAGAAATCACTCGTCATGCAGCTGATTGTGTCGTTTTAGCGACTGGTGGTTATGGCAATGTATTTTATCTTTCGACCAATGCCCAAGCCTGTAATGTGACGGCTACTTACCGAGCTCATAAGCGAGGTGCGGGTTTTGCAAATCCTTGCTTCACTCAGATACATCCGACTTGTATTCCTGTTCATGGAGAAGATCAGGCCAAATTAACCTTGATGTCTGAGTCTTTGCGAAACGATGGCAGGGTCTGGGTTCCAAAATCCAAAGAACTGGCAGAAAAGATTCGCTCTGGTGAGATCGACCCCAATACAATTGCTGAAGAAGACCGTGATTACTATTTAGAAAGAAAATATCCAAGCTTTGGTAATCTTGCCCCAAGAGATATATCCTCTCGTTCGGCTAAGGAGGTTTGTGATGAAGGTCGTGGGGTAGCTAGCACAGGCCTTGGAGTCTACCTAGATTTTAGAGATGCCATTATTCGTGATGGAGAACAAGCCATTCGAGAGCGTTACGGAAATTTATTTGAAATGTATAACCGAATAACTGGAGAAAATCCATATAAGAAGCCAATGATGATTTTTCCTGCCGTGCATTACACAATGGGAGGACTCTGGGTGGATTATAATTTGCAGAGTACAGTTCCTGGGCTTTTTGTTGCGGGCGAAGCAAATTTCTCGGACCACGGTGCTAATCGATTGGGGGCCTCTGCTCTTATGCAGGGTTTATCCGACGGCTACTTTGTAATTCCTTACACAGTTGGCAATTATCTAGGTGATTTAGGTATCGCAGAAGCAGGCTTTTCTAATACACAAGCAGGCGCCTTCGAGCAGGCAGAGGCTGAAGTGAGACAAAGAATCAGTCAGTTTATGAATATAAACGGGACTCGTTCACCGCGTTCCTTCCATAAGGAATTAGGACAGATTATTTGGAATTATTGTGGAATGTCTCGTAACCAAGCGGGTTTAAATGAAGCCATTGAAAAATTACAAAAATTGAAAGAAGAATTTTGGCAAAATGTCTTAGTTGTAGGAAAGGCCGAAGAATTGAATGCTGAGCTTGAGCGAGCCGGCCGTGTCGCCGACTTCATAGAATTTGGCGAATTAATGTGTCGAGATGCTTTAATGCGAGAAGAGTCTTGTGGTGGACATTTTCGTGAGGAGCATCAAACGAATGAAGGGGAAGCTTTAAGAAATGATTCTGATTATGCTTTTGTTGGTGTTTGGGAGTACAAAGGAGAAGGGCAAGTACCTGTCTTACAGAAAGAAGATTTAGCTTTTGAAAATGTAGCATTAGCCACTCGTAGTTATAAATAATTGTGTAATATGAAATTAAATCTTAAAATTTGGCGTCAAGAGGGTAAGCAATCAAAAGGCAGATTTGTAGATTACATAGTCGATAACATTTCTGAGGAAGCCTCCTTCCTTGAAATGCTCGACACATTAAATGAATCTTTAGTTGCTAGGAATACTGTACCTGTTGCCTTTGATCATGATTGTCGTGAAGGAATTTGTGGTATGTGTTCATTAGTGATTAACGGCGAGCCACATGGTCCCGAAAAGGCGACAACAACATGCCAATTACATATGCGTCACTTTAAAGATGGTGATACCATTACAATAGAACCATGGAGAGCAAGCGCTTTTCCTGTTATCAAAGATTTGACCACCGATCGATCAGCCTTCGATAAGATTATGCAATCAGGTGGCTTCGTTACTGCAAGAA
>WTIG01000018.1:0-2353 GCA_011522825.1 Puniceicoccaceae bacterium | reverse complement strand
GATCGATCAGCCTTCGATAAGATTATGCAATCAGGTGGCTTCGTTACTGCAAGAACAGGGAGTGCGGTCGATGCAAATGAAATTCCTATCCCTAAAGATGTTGCTGATAAGGCAATGGATGCCGCAGCCTGTATCGGTTGTGGTGCTTGCGTAGCTGCCTGTCCAAATGCCTCGGCTATGCTATTCACGGGAGCAAAGGTCAGTCATTTAAATAGTCTACCACAAGGAAAAGCTGAAAAAGAGCGTCGATCCGTATTGATGGTTCAAGCGATGGATGAAGCTGGATTTGGTGGTTGTACAAATATTGGGGCCTGCGAGAGCGTTTGTCCAAAATCGATTAAATTAGATGTAATTGCGCAACTCAACAGGGACTACCACACATCAAGTCTTAAGAAGATTTTGCAATTTTAATTAAAATTGCACTAAGACCTACTCTTGGTCTTTTGCCTAACTTTTAATACCTAAATTTTTCAACATGGACGCAATATAAGGTAGAAGCTGTTTTTTACGACTGACAACACCTTTGAGTAAATTGGCACTGTATCGGCTGTGAACAGGAAATTTTATTTCCTCTTTTAATTCGGCATCACAAGCTACTAATAGCAAGGAGTCATGTGAATTAATATCCGTAATCAAAAGCATACTGAAGAAGTGCTTTTGACTTTCTCTAAATTGCTTAAGTGCCTTATTTAAATCTTTTATTTTGCCTTTCACATTATTGAAACCGAGCTCTTCTATTTGTGAAACGGAATAAGTGATGTCATTCTCCTCATAAATTTTACAATCACTTTTGATGGTTTCTTCTGCGCTTTTGTTTAAGACGACTGATCCGGTTGAGAAGATAATATCAGCTAGGTCTTCCGATTTGATTTTAGCAATTGGCTCAAGCCAGTCTAGGAGTTCTTTCTCTAAAGGAGTGGTTGTCGGGCTATTTAGAAGCAGAGTATCAGAAATGATACCCGACATGAGAATACCTGCTATACTTTGGTCGGGTACGATTTTTTGTGTGCGGAATAAATCGGCAATAATTGAACAAGTAGAGCCAACTGGCCGATTGATAAATAATACCGGTTCTTCACTTGGCAAGTTGCCAAGTTTATGGTGATCGATGACTTCCAATATTTTAACTTCGCTTGCGCCATCTACAGCTTGGCTAATTTCATTGTGATCAACTAAAACAATCTTCTTTTGCGTCGGCCTTAATATATCGCTTTTTGAAAATACGCCAATCAGCTTTTTTTCGCCTTCAACGACCATGTAAAGTGGGTCATCTAAACCAGCAATTCGTTTTTTCACAGAGCTAACTCGATCATCTTTTTGGAAGCAGTGTATGCGATTTTCAACTAAACCTTCTAGTTGGCTGGCAGTGCGGACTATCCAAGAAGTCGTTGCCGAATCATAAGGGCTAATGATTAAGCTAACACCTTTTTCTTTAGCCATTTCAATGATGGAGTCCTCTACAGATAAGCCACCAGAGATAATCAATAGTCGTACGCCAAGGTTAATCGATTTCTCTTGGATGTCTTTCCGGTCGCCAACAACAATGATTGAACGGTCAACGGGAGTACTCAATTTTTTATGGTGCTCACCAAAAGAGCTTATGTCCATAGCTCCAACATGAACCGAGAGTTCTTCAATCAAGTCCTTCTGTATGGTATTAATGGAAATAGCATTCAATGAGCGAATAATCGATTCAATATTAGTATATACTCGACGTAAATCTCGGGACTCCTTTGGACTCGGTATAAAAAATTCCCCTAATTGGAAAAAAGAAATTAAGCCTTCCACACGATTTTTTGCATCAACTACCGGTAAGACACGAACATCATGTTGGTCAATTTTTTCTAAAGCTTCGAAGCAGGTGCTTTGTTTGCTCACGGACTGAACTTCACCGCGCATGATATCATTAATCCTTGGAGTGACATCACCAATGAATTGAGGGACTGGGCATTTAAAATAATCTAAAATCGCTTCAATACGGGCATTGGTATTACCGCAACGGGCAGCGACAAACTCTTTATGCCCAGTTGCATGTTTGAATGCCTCATAGGCGATAGCTGAGCAAATAGCATCAGCATCAGGGTTTTTGTGACCAAATATATAGACCCTATCTTTTTTCATTATCTATTATTCTAAGAAAGATTTGTTGTTTTTAAACAAAAAAGCTCAATCAGCTTGGCACTGAATTGAGCTTCTGTTAAATTTATACGGATAAATTATGAACCGAACTCAGGTGCCTTTCGGATATTGGCTTCATCTACAATTTCATAAATATTGTTTGTGGGTTTACCTGTTTTAGGGTTAACGAGAAAGCCATCATCTTCACCGATTTCATTAAAGAATTCTACGTGAC
>WTIG01000205.1 GCA_011522825.1 Puniceicoccaceae bacterium | reverse complement strand
CTACTTGTCCAATCAAAGTCGAATAAAGGAGACAATGAATTAGAGCAAAAGGAAGTAAGCAATCTCTCATATATCTATAATATTATTTATTCTATTGTATTTGCCAATATAATTTTATTTTTATCTTCTTATTTTCAGATTAAAATGATTTTAGAAAGTGCAGAATTAGAACCGATAGGAACCAATGCCTACTTTGTGGCTAATGAAGAATTAAAACAGGCATTTATTGTCGATGCTCCATTAGGTGCTTTTAATTGGGCAAAGGGACTGAGTGATTCTTTAGGGTATCATTTAGAAGCTTTGCTATTAACACACGGACATTGGGATCATATTTTAGATGCGCATCTATTTGCTGAGGCAGGGATAAAAATCATGGGCCATGCCGAGGACAAATTGTTATTTGAAAATCCTGAAGTGATGGCTTCTTTTTCAATTCCTGGCGTTGAATTTAAGGGCTTTGCAGTAGACCAATGGCTGGAAGAAAACCAACACTTGAAAATCGCAGGTATTGAAATGAAGATTTTTGAAGTTCCCGGACATTGTCCAGGAAGCCTTTTGTTTTATTTAGAGCAAGAGTCTTTAGCTTTTGTAGGAGACGCCATTTTTTGTCGAGGGATCGGTCGCTGTGATTTACCTGGTGGTAATTTTGATACTTTAAAAGATTCAATCTTAAATAAAATTTATACATTACCCGATACGACTGAGCTTTACTCAGGACACGGGCCGAAAACTTTGGTACTCTCTGAAAAACAAGAAAATCCATTTGTGCGACCATGATAAAGGAGTCTGAACAAAATATTGCACATATGGAGTATGCGGTTCGCTTAGCGAAGAAGGCATTGGGTCAAACACATCCTAATCCCATGGTAGGTGCCGTAATTGTCGAGGGGGGTAAGGTTGTTGCTGAAGGCTATCATCAAAAGTCAGGTGATAAACATGCAGAAATCATTGCTTTAGACTCTTACACAGGCACACCCAAAGCAGATACCACTTTGTTTATTACTTTAGAACCTTGCTCTACTGAAGGTCGTACTGGTGCTTGTACGAATGCAATTATTAATTCAGGAATAAAACATGTGGTGATTGGAGCGGTAGACCCGAACCCTAATCATGCGGGTGCAGGCGTTAAGCTTTTAGAATCTGCTGGAATATCCGTACAAGTAGGGGTATTGGAAGAAGCGTGTCGGGAAATGAATCTGATTTTCAATCATTGGATCGTAGAGAATCGACCTCTATGTGCTCTGAAGATAGCGATGACCTTAGATGGTTGTATGGCTGCTTCTACGGGGCATTCAAAATGGATTACAGGAGAATTGGCGAGAAAAGATGTTATGTATTGGCGAAGATTGTTTCCAGCAATAGCGGTGACTCAGAATACTGTATCTTCAGATAATCCTATGTTAACAAGTCGTCTTGGAGATGAGGTTTCTTGTTCTCGACGCTTTGTGTTTAATCGGGAATTACGTGATTTAGAAAACTACAAAAACTACCATTTGTTTTCGGACGAGTTTCGGTCAAAAACGATCGTTATTTATGGAGCTAAAGCGTCTAGGGATCGTATTGAAGCACTCGAAGGAATGGGCATTGAAGCATGGGAAATAAATGAATCTGAAGATAAGTTAGATATGGGTGAGTTTTTAAATCGCTGTGCTGAAGAAGAAATTTCGGGAGTATTTATTGAGCCCGGAGCTAAATTAGCAACGCATATGATTTCTAATCATTTGGCGGATTACCTATATATCTATCAGTCGCCTAAATTGTTGATGGATAAAAAAGGGCACTCATTGGGTAGAGAACGTTTTTCTGAGTTGATGGACGAGACAATTCAGCTTGTTGATTTGAAGCGAGATCAGTTTGGAGATGATGCTCTAATAAGAGGCTACCTTAAGTAGTTACTAGAAGCTGAATTTAAGACCCTAGAGCTTCTTTTATAATCGCTTCAGTTGGAACATCCGCACCTAAATTTTGCAGAGCTTTTGAAACCCGCTTATCTGCTTCTGGTAGTTTGTAACCGAGGGTTATTAAACTGGATACAGCATCTTGATATTTAGAATTTGAGTAATTAGCCTTTGAGCTAGCTAGGCTAGTTTCTGAATTCAAAGACTGATTGCTCGTGCTGACTTTATCTTTTAATTCGATGACTAAGCGTTCCGCAGTTTTTTTACCGATTCCAGGGCATTGCGACAAAAGACTTGTGTCCTGATTGAATATGGCATTCTGCAAAATTTCCACTGACATTTTGCTGAGTATACTTAAGGCAATTCTCGGTCCGATTCCGGATACTTTTTCAATAATTAAGCGAAAGAAGTCTCTGTCGCTTTTTGTGACAAATCCGTAGAGGGAAGCACTGTCTTCTCTGTAAACAGAGTGGATGTATAATTCACAATTTTGACCGACAGGTGGTATCTTTTCAGCGGTGGTAATTGGTATTTGGATAGCATATCCGACTCCTTGAACATCGAGAATCAGTTCTAGCGGGCTTGCTTCAAGAACGGTTCCTTTCAGGTATGCAATCATTGAGAAGCTAGATTATTCGGAGATACCTAAAACATCTTCCATATTGAAGAGTCCATTTTTAGCAGTTTTTGTCCAGTGAGCGGCAAATAGGGCACCTTGTGCGAAGATTTTCCTATCGGTTGCTTTGTGAGTGAGTTCAACCCGTTCACCTTGACCACAGAAAAATACGGTATGCTCTCCAACTATATCGCCACCTCTTAAGGCATGTACGCCAATTTCTTGTTTAGGTCTTGCTCCAACTTGTCCTTCTCGACCATGGACGCATTGATCAGAATTCAGATTGTACTGATCTTTTAAAATTTCAATTAAGCGTTCAGCCGTACCGCTAGGTGCATCTTTTTTGTCGTGATGATGCATCTCAAGAACTTCTGCTTCAAATTGTTCGTGTAGAAGTTTTGCCGCTTTCTTGGTTAAATAATTCAAGGTATTAACCCCAATAGAATAATTGCCTGCCCAGACTACTGGAATTTGGTCAGAGAGGGTATTCATTATTTCTGCTTTGGTTTCTGGATCATGCCCAGTTGTTCCGATGACCAAACCTTTTTTGTGTTTTACGGCTAGTTTAGCAATTTCAAGGGTGGTTTGGTAGTAACTGAAATCAATAATCACATCGCAGTCATTAATAAATTGGGATGGATCATCACCTACATCGCAAGCCCCAATGATTTGGGCGTTTTGTAATGGAGCACATTCAATAATGGCCTGTCCCATTCGGCCTTTTGCTCCTATGAGTAAAATATTAATCGTGGTATCCATTAGACTATTTGAAATTCTTTTAGAAGGGAATCGAGTACCTTTTGAGTGCTTTCATTTAGGGGCGATAGAGGTAAGCGCACTGCATCCGAATTAATTATCCCTGCTTGTTTTAAGCAATATTTGATTGGGACTGGATTTGGTTCGAGGAAAATCGCATTAAAGAAATGATAGTACTTTAGGAAAATCTTTTGAGCACTTGCATAATCATTGCTGTTTGCGGCATTTACCATTTCTACAAGTGGGCTTACGATAAGATTTGAAGCGACTGAAATGACACCTTTAGCACCACAAGTCATAAAAGGTAGAGTTAAGCCATCATCTCCACTGAGAACGCTAAATTCGTTTCCAAGTGCTTTAACGTATTGAGCAACTTTATCACATGATCCTTCGGCTGCTTTCATGCAACACACATGCTTGTATTTTTCATATAACTTTGCGGTTACTTCTACAGATATTTCAATACCGCAACGAGAGGGTATAGAGTATAAAATAATCGGCTTTTCTGTGACTTCAGCAATAGCACTGAAGTGAGCTAGCAAACCTTCTTGGCTAGGTTTGTTATAGTAGGGTGCGACTAGTAAAAATCCATCAACCCCTGCCTTATCTGCTTTTTGGGTTAATTCTATTGCTTCAGAAGTGGAATTAGACCCAGTGCCTGCATAGACAGGAACTTTTCCATTCGCTAGATCAACGGTAGCTTTGATCGTGGATAAATGTTCATCGTGCGATAAAGTAGGTGATTCTCCAGTTGTTCCAACAGAGACCAGACCACTTATTCCGCCTTTGATTTGATGTTCAATTAATTTGGCGAGGTCGTCGTAATCAACCTGATCATTTTTAAATGGAGTCGCTAGTGCCGTATAGGTTCCTTTGAATGCATGTGTCGCCATAATTAAACTAGTAAGAGGTGCTATTGATTTAAGTCGATGAAAATGTAGTGAGTTCCTTTGAAAATGTCTATTGAATTTTCTTTTTTGTATCGGACAAACTCAAGAGCAAATAAAACAACATTCCAACGACAATGGCACTGTCGGCGATATTGAATGCAGGCCAGCGTCCAAAGGGCAAAATATAAGGCAAGGTGAATGGCAAATGGATATCAATAAAATCAATGACATGACCCACTCGGATTCGATCAATTAAATTTCCTAAAATACCACCAATGAGTAAACCAAAGGCAATTTGCACTGTGCCTCTATGTAACTCTAATTGCTTTCTAAAACAGAAAATAAAAAGCAGGACGGCAAATGATAATAGAGTCAAGATTCCACTGTATTCTGAGAATATGCCCCATGCGGCGCCTTTATTACCGATATGGACCAAGTAAAAGAAATCTTCAATAATGGTTACACGATC
This sequence comes from Puniceicoccaceae bacterium, assembly GCA_011522825.1. Classification (GTDB taxonomy): domain Bacteria; phylum Verrucomicrobiota; class Verrucomicrobiia; order Opitutales; family Coraliomargaritaceae. The sequence continues at coordinate 511 of WTIG01000205.1, read as the reverse complement.
TGGAGCAAAATAACTGCTTTCAAATGGTATCGAATATTGAACTAAAATTTTGGTTATTTGATCGAGAACTAGGATGACCCCAGCGATTACAAATAATCGATAATATAAGACTTTAGACATGGCAAAGTAGAAACAGAAGAGAATTACTCATCATCTGAGTCCAAACCAAGATTTAATGAATCTGAATTATCTTCGAAGAGTCCAGTCACTACCTTATTACGACGTTTGCGGTTATTTTTCTCAAAGGCTTCTTGCCCTTCTAAAGAAAATCGTGTGAACGGTACGACGGTCAAACGCTCTTTATTGATCGGCTTGCCTGTTTCTTCACAAATACCGTAGGTGCCATCTTTAATGCGGTAAATAGCTTCTTCGATTTCATTTAAAGCATCTTGCTCATTGGATAAGATGCCTAATGCAAAATCACGGTCAAAGGTCTCGGTGCCAGCATCAGCCTGATGGCTTCCATAACCAGATAAATCTCCGGAATTATCCTTTGAAGACTGTTTTAAAG
>WTIG01000122.1 GCA_011522825.1 Puniceicoccaceae bacterium | reverse complement strand
GCATAGCCTTGATGGCTGACATCAAAGATAAAAGAATCTTTAGAACTGGAGAACGTTTTATGTAAAGCAATAGTGAGTTCTACAACCCCGAGATTAGGTCCAACATGACCACCATTTTTAGAAGTTGTATTAATGATTTGCTCTCTTATTTCTGACGCCAATACAACCAATTCACTTTCTTCGAGTGACTGTACATCTTTGGGAGATTTTATGGAATCGAGAATAGCCATTAGATAATTAGTATTAATTTTGTGAGTATTGCTGGTGATTATTCAGCATCGAAGTCGGATCGAGTTTCATCACTTATGTCGAGCTTTTGAATTTTTAATTCAGCTTGTTTAAGCTCTTTTTGACATACTTTAAGTAACTTTGCACCTTCTTCAAATTGAGCAACCAATTCAGCAAGCGGTATACTACCATCTTCCATAGCTTCAATAATAGATTCAAGCTTAGAGGATGCTTCTTCGTATGAAAGTTTTTTTGGTTCTTTATTTGGCATTTTATTTTTTTCTGTAAATAGTACTAATTATCCTATTTTGTATTCAATATATTACAAATTAGAAACATAATTTCTCATAAAATCACTACTCAAACGCTTTTCAAATGTTTAATCTTCAATCAATTCGTGATGATTTTCCGATTTTATCGACTTTGATGAATGATAAGCCGTTAATTTATTTAGATAATGCGGCAACAAGTCAAAAGCCTTCAACAGTGATTGAGGCAGTCGAGAATTTCTATAAAACAGGTAATTCTAATATTCATCGTGGGGTATTTCGTCTTAGTGAGCAAGCAACTGCTCGTTATGAAGCGACTCGAAAAGAATTTGCCCAATTTATTTCTGCCGAGAAAGAATCAGAAGTTGTCTTTGTAAAAGGGGTGACTGAAGCAATTAATCTTATCGCCTACGGTTTTTCTCAATCCATTCTTAAAGAAGGAGACGAGATATTAATTTCAGAAATGGAACACCACGCAAATATTGTCCCATGGCAGATAGCTTGCGAACAAACAGGAGCTGTTTTGAAAGTAATCCCAGTTCTTGATGATGGATCATTAGATATATCTGCATTTGAAGCATTGCTTTCAGAAAAAACTAAGTTGCTATCCATTGTTCATATATCAAATGCTTTAGGAACAATTAATCCAATTAAATCAATGATTAATAAGGCGCATGCCTTAGGTGTTCCTGTCTTAGTAGATGGTGCCCAGTCTGCACCCCATATGAAAGTCGATGTTAAGGATTTAGATTGTGATTTTTATGTTTTTTCGGGGCATAAGCTTTTTGCACCAACAGGAGTGGGTGTTTTATATGGGAAAGAAAAGTGGCTAGAGCAGCTTCCGCCGTATCAAAGTGGTGGAGATATGATTGAGAAAGTCGATTTTGGTGGCACTACATTTAAGGGCCTTCCTGGAAAATTTGAGGCAGGTACTCCAAACATCGCTGGAGTGATCGGCTTATCCGAAGCGATTCAGTATTTACAGAATTTAGATCGAGAAGGAGCCTTGGCTCATGAAGAAGCTTTATTAATTCAAGCGACCGAAGGTCTAGCTCAAATAGATGGGCTAAGGTTGATTGGAACGGCTAAGGATAAAGCATCAATTGTCTCTTTTGTTTTTGATGACATTCATGCACATGATGTAGGCACATTTCTGGATGCTGGCGGAATCGCAATTCGAACAGGTCATCATTGTACAATGCCTTTGTTGAAACGTTTTAATGTTCCTGCAACGGCCCGTGCTTCATTTGCTTTCTATAACAATACAAATGATGTCGATTGCTTAGTGGAAAGCTTGAAGAAAATGAAATCTTTTTTCTTATGAGTGAGACTAATTTACAGGATCTTTATCAATCGATCCTCATTCAACATTCTAAATCTCCATCTCATTACGGAAAGTTTGAAGGTTTTACCCATTTTTCTGAAGGTTATAATGCACTTTGCGGCGATGCCATCTCCATTTACTTATCCGTTAAAGAGGGTACTATAGAAAAAGCTTCTTTCGAAAGTGCCTCTTGTGCAATATGCAAGGCCTCTGCTTCAATTTTATTAGAAGCGATAGAGGGGACGAGTGCAGAGACCTTTTCTTCAGTGCAAAATGGATTTTCAGAAATCTTGGAAGGAAATCCTGAGGGTCAATCCGAAGCTCTTAGTGCTGACATTCTTGCCTTTGAAGGAATCAAAGAGTTTACATCTAGAAAGAATTGCGCTCTTTTGCCATATACAACTTTTCAGAAGGCATTGAATTCCGAGATTAAAGATTAAGTAAGTTTTCTATATTCTGCTTAAAGATTTGATCGCTCTCTTTTTTACTCAATCCAGCATTTGATTGAATATCATCTATAAAGGTCTGCATATCGGGCGTTGTTTGCTTTTTCGGATAGACTCTAAGAGGGTAGTCCGATCCAAATATAATTTTCTCCGAGCCAACCAGATTGATCACATTTCTAAAAACAGTTATGTCATAGAGTAAGGGAGAGGCAGCAGTATCGTAATAGACATTTTTTAGTAGAGGCTTAAGTCTTGGGTTGAGCTCAAAAAATGGAATCCCGCCGCCCCAGTGGGATAAAATAATCTTTAGATTCGGAAAGGCTTTTGTGATATCCAGGTAAATATCAAAAGGGGTGGGAGTGAAATTTGGATATTTTACATTTAATCCTTCACTGACATGAAAGTTAATCGGCCACTTGTTTGCTTCACACCATTCTGCCATTGCGAACCAATGTGTTTTATTTTCTTCATAATTTTGAATAGTCGGATGCAACTCACCGACACCTTTGAAGCCCATAGAACGAGCAAGATCCAGCTGGTGAATCGGGTCTTCATTTGGATAAATTGAAGCAAAAGCTAGGTAACGCATGGGTGCGAAATCCATCCATTCTTTCATGAGTTCATTCTGTTTTAAGCAAGTCGCTTTATGCTCCCAATACCATCCTAATTGAATGCTTTGGCTTACATGGGCAGAGTCCATCGTTTGAATCATAGCTTCTTTTGTCGCCCAACCTTGTAAGCTCTGTTTATCCTTGGGATCAACTAAGCTAAGCCAATGCGGCTCGTTATAAGTATTGGCCCATTGAACAGCGTTATCCGAAATTTCAGGTGGAAAGCAATGAGTGTGTGCATCTATCATGGTGCTTGCCTTGATAATTTTTCAAGTGATATTATTTTGCAATAAGATTATCGCATTATCCACTCATAGACAATAAGATGCCAGAGCTTGCAGAAGTAGAATTTTTTAGAAGGGTATGGGAACCTGCCGAAGGCTTAAAGGTCATTTGTGCCTCAGCTAACCTAGAAAAGAGAATTTTTAGAAAGGTTAAAAGCAAGTCCTTCCCAAAGTGTCTTGTCGGTACACATTTGCGAAATTCATTTAGAAAAGGGAAGCAATTATGCTTTGTATTTGATGAGTCTCATTGGCTAGGGCTACATATGGGCATGACTGGTAAACTTCGATACAGTCATGATACTAAAGAAGAATTTAAATATAATTATTTAACGGTATTTTTGGAAAATGACCATCGGTTGATTTTTCAAGATCCACGTTTGTTTGGTAAGGTGTTATATGAGCATTCTAAAGAAGTGCCAACTTGGTGGGCAGAAATGCCATTAGAATTAACAGATGCTTCGTATAAATTTACTCAAATGAATAACTTTTTAGAAAAGCGTTCGAGAAGTCCAATTAAGTCAGTGCTTTTGATGCAAGAAGGATTTCCTGGCATTGGGAATTGGATGGCTGATGAAATTCTTTGGCGAAGCCGTATTGCTCCCTTTGTTAAGGTCAGTAATATCGCACTTTCAAAGCGAAAGGATTTATACCATGCGACTAAAGAGGTATGCATGGATGCTTTGGAAGTTATCGCAGATGGCTGGAAACGACCGCCGGATACCTGGCTCTTCAATCATCGCTGGTCAGATGGAGGGAATTGCCCAAAAACAAAGAAGCCTCTAATTCGAGAAAAGATAAATGGTCGAACGGCCTGCTGGTCGCCTGCGTGGCAAACCTATCATTAGACGTTATTGCTTTATAGCGTGATGGATTGCTACCGTTGAAAATGTCATACCGTAGGCATCGACTTTTGAAAAGCCGGCTTCGAGTAGTTGAGATTTCAGTGCCTCTTTACTTGGAAAACTTTCAATCGTGCCAGCAAGATATTGGTAGGCATTTTTATCTCTTGAGATAATTCCTGCGATAGTGGGTAAGATGTATTTTAAGTAGAGAAAATAAAATGGTTTAAACCAAACGTTTGGCTGGGAAAATTCCAAAATAAATAGAGATCCCTTTGGTTTTAAAGTTCTGAGTATTTCACGAAGACCTTTATTTCGATCCTCAAAATTCCGTACGCCAAAGGCTATGGTCACGACATCAAAACTATTGTCTTCAAAATCTAAATGCATCGCATCGCCAAATTGAAATGTAATGTTTGAATACTTTTTTGATTTTAATTGCTTAATCTTGGCTTGATCGAGCATCGGTTGACAAAAATCAGCAGCAGTAATTGCGCATTCTTTGTTTAAGCTATCACTTAATTTAAAAGCGACATCTCCACTTCCTGTTGCCAGATCCATCACTGTCTTCGGGTCTAATTTTTTGACCTTTTTGGCTAAGCAATCTCGCCAATAATAATCGATTCCAAAACTTAATATGTGGTTCAGGAAGTCGTATTTATAGGCAATTCCTGAAAACATTTTTTTAACTTTATGGCCAATAGGGATGTGCATAGTCGTATTTTGTTACTTTTGTCGAATTTAAGTTCAGTAAATTTAATTTTTTCTTTTTCTATATTTGACAGAGATTATCGTACTTATGAATATGTGAACACAATATTTAATGTAATTAAAGCAAGATGTCCAACAATCTGACAAAAAGAGATATAGTTACGAAAGTTTACAACAAGACGAACTTTTCTCAAAAAGAAATTAGAGAAACCGTTCAACTAACTTTGGACTGTATTCAAGAGGCATTAATCAAGGGACAAAATGTTGAGTTGAGAAATTTTGGTGTTTTTGAGTTACAAGTAAGAAAGGCTAGAATTGGTAGAAATCCAAATAAGCCAGAGAAAGATGTGATCATACCTAAAAGAGCCGTCATTAAATTCAAAGCAGGTAAAGAGATGCGTGCGGGATTAAATGAAATCAACCTTGAAGACGAATAGTCGTTTTAGATTTAGATT
>WTIG01000026.1:3254-5249 GCA_011522825.1 Puniceicoccaceae bacterium | reverse complement strand
CAAGGTCAACCATTTCACTGGGCGTGTGCATATAGCGAAGTGGAATGGAAAGCAATCCTGTAGCGATCCCTGATTGAGCGACTTGTAGCACCCTTGCATCGGTTCCTGTAGGACGAGCATCTGCTTCGACTTGATGTGGAATTCCTTTTTCCTCGGCTAAGGCTTTAAGCTTTTTGAAAACGATTGGATTTATGTTTGGACCTTTGCAAATAATCGGGCCACCACCTTGAACAAACTTACCATACTTCCGATTATCACAATTGGGTGAATCAGTTGCATGTCCCACATCAACTGCGATAGCAAAATCTGGATTTTCAGAGAAAGCAGCCGTAATGGCACCACGAGTACCAATCTCTTCTTGAGTGGTGGCAACACCAATGACTTTTGCCTGAAGCGAATCCGCATTTTTTTTGCGTTCTTCTGCAAGCCTTCTTGTGGCTTCAAGTATAGCATAAGCACCTGCCTTATCATCAAAAGCTCGTGCTACGCCAACCGTCCCATTGATGAGTTCAAAACTTTGATCATAAACGCCTGCATCACCTATTGAAACGAGGGCTTCGGCTTCAGCTTTACTTTTTACACCAATATCAATCCATATTTCATGCGTCTGTGGGACTTTTTTTCGATCTTCTGGACTCATTAAGTGTATGGCTCGTTTTCCAGTAACACCTTTAACGACTCCTTTTTCCGTGAGAATGGCGATTCGCCTGCCTGAAATAATGCTGAGGTCATGCCCTCCAAGGGTCTCAAAATAAAGAAAGCCTTTTTCATCTATATAAGTGATAAGGAGTCCCAGTTCATCAATATGCCCTGCAAAAAGTACACTTGGGTCGCCATTCGGATTGATTGTAGCAAAGCGATTACCCATGATGTCTTTACGATAATCATCAGCAATCGGCTCTATCCAATGATCCACAACGGCTTGGGCTTCATATTCGCAGCCAGTTGGTGAACGGGCATCAAGAAGTTCATTTAAAAATTTTGGTACAGACATAAGTTTGAAAAAAAAGGTTAAGAATAACAGTATAACTAAAAAAAATCGCTTATTGAACAGAGTCAATAAGCGATTGGATAAAGCGTCTAAAGTGTTTAGCTAAGTTTTAAATAGCTTCGCTGTCTTTTTCTTCAGTTCGAATACGTATCGCTGACTCTACGGGAAGAACGAAAATTTTTCCGTCTCCAATTTTGCCAGTTTTTGCGCTCGTGATAATGGCATCTGTTGCTGCTGCAACGACATCATCTTCAACTACTGCTTCGATAATTGTTTTGGGCAGAAAATCGATCGTGTATTCACTACCGCGATAAATTTCCGTGTGTCCTTTTTGACGTCCATAGCCTTTGGCTTCAATTACAGTCATACCGGACACACCCACTTCCTCTAGGGCGGCTTTCACATCCTCTAGTTTGAAGGGTTTGATAATAGCTTTTATTAATTTCATAAAATAGATATATAGATTTTAAATGACGGTGACAAGTTTAGATATTACTCAAAATTATAAGCATTTTCACCGTGCTCTGCTTCGTCGAGACCCATAATTTCGGTTTCTTCGCTCACGCGTAATCCTGTCACGACTTTACAAATTGAAATAATAATGATTGTGGCAATAGCTGACCAAGCGACGACAGTAACAACACCGATTGCTTGTACTTTAAGTTGTGCAAGTGCATTAAAGTCAGCACCTCCATTACCGCCAAATGTATCTGCAGCTAAAAAGGCAACTAGTAATGTACCGAGAATACCGCCCACGCCGTGCACAGCAAATACGTCCAGTGAATCATCAATTTTCAGAGCACCTTTGATTACACCGCACATGTAGTAACAGATCACACCTGCAGAAAAACCAATAATAATAGCGCCGATTGGTCCAACACTTCCTGATGCTGGCGTTATGGTAGCGAGTCCAGCAATTGTACCGGTAACGATTCCTACCAGACCTGGCTTTCCGTTCTTTTTCCACTCGATAAGCATCCAAGTTAAACTAGCAACCGAAGCAG
>WTIG01000026.1:0-3154 GCA_011522825.1 Puniceicoccaceae bacterium | reverse complement strand
TTTCCGTTCTTTTTCCACTCGATAAGCATCCAAGTTAAACTAGCAACCGAAGCAGAAATATGCGTTACTAGCAAAGACATGGCTGCTTGACCATCCGCAGCCAGTTGGCTACCTGCATTGAATCCAAACCAGCCAACCCAAAGCATAGAAGCTCCAATCATGACCAAGCCGGGTTGATGTGGGACCGATAAACGATCAGGGAAACCTTTTCTTGGCATGAGTACCTTGGCTAAAATTAAAGCGGAAATACCAGCGGTAGCGTGTACAACTAGACCTCCAGCAAAGTCAATGACTCCCATTCCAGAAAGCCAGCCACCGCCCCAAACCCAATGGGTTACGGGTGCATAAACTAGAAAGAGCCATAGCCCTGTGAATAAAAGCACTGCGGTAAATTTCATACGCTCAACAAACGCTCCAATAATCAGAGCCGGCGTGATGATAGCGAATGTCATTTGAAAGCCGACAAAGAGCAATTCTGGAATACTTCCACTGACAGAATCTTGATTGATTCCACTGAGAAATGCTTTTGAAAGGTCTCCGAAATAAGCATTTCCCTCAGTGAAAGCGATACTGTAAAGACAGATGACCCAGAGAATTGATGCTAAACAAGCAATAGCGACATTATGCATCAATACTGATAGGTAGTTTTTAGATCGAACTAAGCCACCATAAAATAGAGCTAGTCCAGGAAGTGTCATGAATAAAACTAAGGCCGTTGCCGTGATAATCCACGCCGTATCGCCTGAGTTGATGGCCGATCCATCCGATGCAAAAAGCATAGCAGGAAAGGCTAAAAATACCAATGAGGTTAATTTAGTTAGGTTGGTAAACATAAGGTCATAACAATTTATGATCCTTTTTTGACAAGTTTTTTTTACAGCTATAGGCAATTGCACAAAAAAAGACGGTCTCTAATATGGAAAAGAGACCGTCTAGTATGTTTACCTTTAACTAAGTAATTATGTTGTAACCTAAGTTACTAGAGAGCTTCTGCTCCAGTTTCTTCAGTTCGGATACGAACCGCACTTTCCACTGGAAGCACAAACACCTTTCCATCACCTATTTTACCAGTTTTAGCGACAGAAATGATAGTTTGAGTTGTTTTTTCGACAGCTGAGTCATCAACAACGATTTCGATAAGAACTTTAGGAAGGAAATCTACAGTATATTCACTACCTCTGTATATTTCGGTATGCCCTTTTTGGCGGCCATATCCTTTTACTTCTGTAACTGTCATTCCTTCAATACCTTGTTCAGAGAGAGCTTCTTTGATTTCCTCAAGTTTGAATGGTTTTACTATAGCTTTGATTAATTTCATATTAATTCCTTTATTTTAAAAGTTTTAGCTGATGTTGTATGCAGATTGTCCGTGCTCGGCTAAATCAAGACCTTCAGCCTCTTCTTCTGGAGTTACACGTACACCTGAGATTGCTTTAATAACCGAGAAGACTATGTATGCGAATACGAAAGCGGCAATCGATACAGCGACTGTACCAGTAAGCTGAGTTAAGAAACTTGCACCTCCCCAGATACCTACAGCAAGAGTACCCCAGATACCACATACACCGTGAACTGAGATAGCACCAACTGGATCATCAATTTTGATTGAATCAAAGAAGATGATTGAAAGTACGACTAATACACCAGCAATTGCACCAACAATAACTGCAAATAATGGGCTAATTGAGTCAGCACCCGCTGTGATACCTACTAGTCCAGCAAGAATACCATTCAATGCCATGGAAACGTCTGGTTTCTTAAGGAAGATCCATGAGAAGAACATAGCTGCTAAACAACCAGCACAACCTGCTAATGCAGTAGTTGTGAATACAAGTCCAAGAGGTCCAGGATTTGCAGATAGTACAGAACCACCGTTGAAACCAAACCATCCTAAGAAAAGTAAGAAAACACCGATAGCAGCAAGTGGCATACTGTGACCAGGAATTGGCTTGATCTTACCATCAACATATTTACCAGCTCTTGGTCCCAAGATCATCACACAAGCCAGAGCAGCGAAACCACCGAAAGCATGAACGACTGATGAACCAGCGAAGTCATAGAAACCAGCTTCTGATAGCCAGCCACCACCCCAGTGCCATGAACCAATAACAGGATATGCGATACCTACGAGTAAAGTTACGAAAACCATAAATGGTAGAAGTTTTACTCTCTCAGCGACAGCACCAGAAACAATTGTAGCACCTGTAGCTGCAAACATTGATTGGAAAATGAAATCACCATATGCAGTCATAGCTAGGCCAACACCACCATAAGAGAAATCGTCGTTACCAGCAACAGCACCCATTCCTAAATCAATAGGTGAACCGAATGAAAGATAACCAGCAATTAGTGACCAGTCTCCACAAGGATAGTGAGTATTAAATCCAATTACTGCATAAGTAAGAATACCCATTGAAATAATGAAAGTATTCTTAAAGAGAATATTAACGGTGTTTTTAGACTGGGTAAGACCACACTCTAGTGTAGCGAAACCTAAGTGCATTAGAAAAACTAAAGCAGCTGCGATAACTGTCCACAACATACTAGTTGTGAAGAAGTCGAAGGCATAGGCACTTTCACCTTGTCCCTCAAGTAAAGCAATGTAGTCATCATCGCCTGATGCCAAAGGATCTAATAGAACCTCTGCGCTAAGATTTGCTGATAAACAAAAAAATGTTAATCCGCTGACTAATAGTGTTAAAAAGATGTTTTTGATCTTCATAATTATAATTGTTTAGTTAATTGTTCAGAGTGAACGGAACGTTTAAAGCATTTGGCGTGCCAATATTCCCACACCAACAATTTAGCAAAAAAAGACGCGTTAAAAATCCATAAAAAAGCCCTTAGTCTGCACTAAGGGCTTAAAATGGAGCGAGCGAAGAGGTTCGAACTCTCGACATCCACCTTGGCAAGGTGGTGCTCTACCAACTGAGCTACGCTCGCAATAAATTAATAAAGATTAGTACTAAGGAAATCCCAGATAAGGTGTCAATGGGAATTTTAAAAAGTTTAATCTTCGTTTTCTTGTAAATACAGCTGAAGATCGATGATTAATTTTTCCCGAATCACTTTAGGGATAGGGTAAAATTCACTCTCTCCAATAATATCAGCAACTGAATCACTGAGTAAAACATTAATCAAAGGATATAATCGT
>WTIG01000048.1:3378-5304 GCA_011522825.1 Puniceicoccaceae bacterium | reverse complement strand
TTCGCTCATTATATTTTACATAAAAATACCTTAGCTGATTTTATCTTCCGTACAAAGCTCCCGGTGAATGAAGAGTTTTTAGCGGAACAAGAAGACTCATTTTGGAAATATTTAGACTCTTTAAAATAACTTTATTTTATAAAAATCTCTGTGGATAATTCTGTGTATAAAATGTGTCCACAACTATTTCGTCTCTTCTTGTCTAATATTGTTCACAGTGTTCACAATTTATCCTTTATCACATTAACAGTAAATTTTTTTTTAAAGCATTGATAAAAAAGCGTTTATCACTTTATTCAGATATTCATACCCTATACTACTAATAAGAGATTTATATATTAAATAATTATTATCTTTATAGGTGAAACAAAAGTGTTAGTATTTTTCAAAAATTATGGAATTTAAAATCAACAAAGATCATTTTAGTAACGGTTTACAGCAAGTATTGAATGTAGTGGGGACACGATCCGCAATGCCGATCCTTGGAAACGTATTAATCGAAGCGGGTACTGACCACATATCCTTAACAACAACCAATTTAGATATTGGTATTCGTTGCCGAATCACTGCAGATGTTTCCACTGAAGGTAGTATTACTTTACCGGTTAGAAAATTGGCAACAATTGTTAAAGAGTTACCTCAGCAAGAAGTGTTCTTTGAATTATCCTCTAATAATCAGGCAAAAATCACCTCAGGTGGCTCGATCTTTAAAGTTATGGGTATTGGCACTGATGAGTTCCCTCCATTGCCTTCATTCGAAAATCAGCACGTCTTTAAATTAGAGCAGAATGATTTAGCGAATATGCTTAAGAGTGTGTCCTTCGCTCAATCATCAGACGAAAATCGTTACATTCTCAATGGGGTGTATTTCAATTTTTCAGATGAAAATTTAACTTTAGTTGCGACCGATGGTCGTCGTTTAGCTTTAACCTCTTACGAATTAGAATCCGATTCATCAGATACGGGTAATTTAATCTTACCAGCGAAAACGGTTTCAGAAATCGAACGCCTAGTGGGTAAAGGAGAAAGCGTGAAGATTGCTTTTAATGACCGACAAGTAGCTTTTGAAATAGCGATAGAAGATGAGGAAGGAAATAGTGGTCTAATTGATCATATTTATTTGGTATCAAAAATAGTAGAAGGGAATTTCCCGAATTATCGACAAGTGATACCGAAAGAAACTGAGCATCGTATTAAAGTAGAGCGTGAATTATTCTTAGAGTGTGTGCATCGTGCGGCTTTGGTGACATCTGAAAAAAGTAATTCCATTAAATTAAAGATCAGTAAGAATTTAATGGAGATTATGGGATCGTCTGCAGAGTACGGAGAATCTCATGAGTCTATGGGCATTGCTTATGATGGGCCGGATGTACAAATCGCTTTCAATCCAACTTTCCTCATGGAACCTTTGCGTGCCTTAAGCCATGACGAAATTTTCTTTGAGTTTAAGGATGAATTAAGTCCTGGTTTAGTGAAGACACTCAACCAATTTTTATGCGTGATTATGCCACTTAGGCTTAACTAAGCATATTTAAATACAAACATTCATTTTAGAACCATGTTCGTAAGCAAAGAGTTAACCTTGCTTTTATTGGCGGTTTATTTTTTTACGCACGTTTTAAGTAAACAACTGCCAATGCGCATTTTTAAGTTAATCAGCCATTGGATGCGATGGTTAACGTTTGCTTGTGCTTTTAGTTTGATGCTGACGTTCTTTGAGTGGTCGAGTCGGCCAGACTGGGTTCATTTTATCAGTGGTTTAGCGGTTTGGTTTATTTTAGAAACCCTCTATTATAAACTCTCCATACACTTATTAAATATCAGTGAGATGGAATTGTTCCCAAAATACAAAAACGATACGGATGACAATCTTTGGCCGATCAATAAAAGGGTCTTAAAAATTAAAGAACTACTTAGAAAAGAAGG
>WTIG01000048.1:0-3278 GCA_011522825.1 Puniceicoccaceae bacterium | reverse complement strand
TTTGAAGGGGATATTCGAACAAAGACCAATCGTTTACAGTTGGAACTAGAACAGAAAAACCGTGAAATGGGCTTTCTTAATGAGCCGAATCAAGAGGACACACATCAAATTTCATCCGAAGGTTGTTTTCGGATTTGGACAGAAATGTGGATGCTTGCCTATTTGGGCAAAACGCTGTCCTAACAACAGTTGAGTTTAGCTTTTGATTTCTGTGCGGACAGTGGGCGAAGACCAATCAAAGTGAAAAAATTCTCCCCTTGGTGAGTCGACACGTTCATAAGTATGAGCGCCAAAATAATCTCGTTGTGCTTGAAGAAGATTTTGTGGCAGCACGGCACTGCGATAACTGTCGTAGTAGGAGAGTGCAGAACTGAAAGTCGGTACCGGGATTCCGGTTAATACAGATTGGCTAATCACTAAACGCCAGTTGCTTTCTGCAGAATCGATCGCTTGTTTGAAATAATCATCGAGCAAAAGATTTTCTAAGCCGCTATTTTTGTCGAAGGCCTCGGTAATTTTCTGAAGGAAGGCTGCACGAATAATACAACCGCCTCGGAAAATCTCTGCGATAGCACCAAAGTTTAAGTCCCAACCATATTCTTTATTGGCTTCACGCATCAGTTGGAAGCCTTGGGCGTAAGAACAAATTTTTGAACAGTATAAGGCGTCATGAACCGCTTGGATAAAGTCCTCTTTGTCTTCGATAGCAGATCCTGCAGGTGCGGATACGGATGAAAGAATCTTTGACGCATGAACACGCTCTTCTTTAAGGGCAGAAAGACAACGAGCAAATACGGCTTCTGCAATAGTCGGTGCAGGAACACCCATATCTAGAGCATTAACAGATGTCCATTTGCCTGTCCCTTTTTGACCCGCTGTGTCTAGGACAGAATCCACTAAAGGTTGGTTCGTCTTTGGGTCTATTTGCTGAAGGATGTCGGCAGTGATTTCCATCAAGAAAGAGTCGAGCAAGCCAGTATTCCATTCTTCAAATATTTTTCCAATCTCTACAGGCTCTAATTTTAAAAGATCACGCAAAATATGGTAAGCTTCACAAATCATTTGCATGTCACCATATTCGATTCCGTTGTGCACCATTTTTACATAATGTCCCGCACCATTGGCTCCTATGTAAGTGGTGCAACTGACACCGCCTTCAACGGGTTTTCCAGGCTCAGCACCCATAAGGGGTTTCCCGGTCTCAGGATCCACCTTAGCAGCGACCGCAGTCCAAATCGGCTCAAGTTCCTTCCAAGCTTCAAAAGAGCCTCCTGGCATAAGTGACGGGCCAAAACGAGCCCCTTCTTCACCACCAGAAACACCGGAACCGATAAATTGTAAGCCTAGATCAGTTAGAGCCTTTTCTCTGCGGATGGTATCGTCCCATTTAGCATTACCACCATCGATGATAATGTCCTCTTTATCGAGTAATGGAATGAGGGCATCAATAACCGCATCGGTCGCTCTTCCTGCTTGAACAAGAATGATGATTTTTCTCGGTCTTTTTAATGAAGCGACAAAGTCTTCAAGTTGCTCAAATCCCAACAAGGCCCCAGGCGTATTAGGATTTGCCTGAAGGAAAGTTTCTGTTTTCGCGTAAGTCCGATTATAAACCGAGATGTTAAAATTATGGTCGGCGATATTTAGGGCTAAATTTTGTCCCATTACAGCGAGACCGATCAATCCTATGTCTGAAGATGCAGAAGTCATAAAAAATGCAATAAAAGGTTTAGTATATGTTTGTGGATTCTTGATTGATGACTGGATTGTTCAAGAAATCAGCCATGAAATTTAAATTCGTTCTGCCTGAACCCATTTGGATACCTTCAGCAGCTATGTTAACAACAACATCTTTCCCGGGTTGCAATAACACGGCGGGGATGAAAATCGAATTCCCTGAAATCGTACCCTCAACATCATTGAGAATGCTGAGTGGTTTTAAATGCTCAGAAAAGCTGATTTCAATCTGCCCCTTCACTGGCTCAAACTCGCCTTGATTGCGAACACGGATACTCAGTTCGGTGGTTTCGCCAATGGTGATCGGGTCTTTTGAGTCTACGATAGACAAGGTCACACCAGGAACAGCGAGCCATTCGGTAGCGGTTTGGTCGGAAGCAGTCATTTCGCTTCCAGTTTTAAGAATCGTTTTGACAACAGCATCACCAGGGCGGTTTGAGGTAAGCTTGGTGATGATTAATTGGTTGCTGCCAGCTGGTAGGCGGGGAATCATCCAGCCAATTGCATTGCCATTGATGCGCCCTCGACCTGAGTCGATGATCGAATAATTTTCGGAAAGGATTTGGGTGATGCGAACATTTTCTAAGTCAGTATCGCCAGTGTTACGAATATTGATTTTATAGCTTTGGGGCTTAAAGACATAAGCACTGAGTGGACCTAATGTTTCTATTTGTATGCCCGACTGAACAATTTGCGTATTCGCAGTGGCCAAAGCCTCTGTCTCTGGGACACTGTTCGCATAAGTAGCACGGAAACTATTTTCAAAGAGTCCTTGAGTAAGGGCTTCAGCCTCAAAGCTGAAGGTTCGAGAGGCACCGATGTCTAGTGTGTAGAGCGAGTAGTCTATGGGTGAAATTTCTTTAAAAGCCTTCGACAAATTCGCAGAAAGATTCACGGATTTAGCTACCGCAGTCCCTGTATTCCTTAAAGTGACTTCCCAAGTTCCCGATGTATTGCGTTCAACGGAGTCAGGGGCGATTAAGTCTAATTCAAGATTGGGTTGGCCGGAAAATAGGGCTAGATTGAGTGATTGTTCAAATCGAACGAGGGTTTGAACTTCATGTGTTCCTTGATCCATCGGACTGAGTTTGAAAGCAATGGCTTGGGTATCACCCGCCTCGAGACCTTTAAAATGCCAAATTAAATCAGTCGTGTCTGCCAAAGTAGGGATAACTTGGTTCACTTGAAAGGATTCAGGGATACGCTCTTCAATCCATAAATTTTCAATGTCCTTAAGAACTTCTAAAGTAATGTCATAAGAGATTTCTCCGCCGACTTGATCGGATTCAATTAAGGTTTTTCTCACTAATAATCGGTCATTTTTAAATACGAGTGCTTCTTCTGCATCAGAATTTCCTTCGGAGATTTCAGGGAGTGATTCTACAAGCTTTGTTTCTGCAGGCGTTTCTAGAACCGTAGGTGCTACATAATTGACAGGGGCAGATTTTGATGCGGGTTTTTTCCACCCCGTTGATAAGAATAAACAAGCTAAAATGATGAAAATACTATGAACTTTGAGCATAATTTAAACGGGTTAATAT
>WTIG01000135.1 GCA_011522825.1 Puniceicoccaceae bacterium | reverse complement strand
TCCCAGAGCCATCCACCTACGCTTTGATCATGGGCCTCTTAGCACTTGGCTTTGTTCTCAAAAGACGCAAGTAAGGAGACGTATCACGCTTATTCTGACCATTTTTATTTTGCTTCGCAAATGGCGGAGAGAGAGGGATTCGAACCCTCGGTGGAGTTTCCCCCACACATCCTTTCCAGGGATGCACAATCGGCCACTCTGTCATCTCTCCTCTAAGCACTTATGACTTAGCGTCTTATTAGCGTAAGAATCCTACTAAAATTGGCTTCCGATAAGAGTTCAAGAAATAAACACCGATACTTCACTCTTTCCGACTAACTAAGTTTATATAAAAAAAACTTGGAAAAATTGTTGAATAAAAGATGATGCACCTTGAGGCGATAAGCCCTTTGCTATGATCTTTTTTTATAGATTATTTTTTATACCACTGTTTCTTCTTTCCGCCCCTTTTTATCTGGGCCGTAAGCTACGCCGTAACAAAAATATATCTCAGTGGCCTGAATATTTGGGCTTTTCCCCGAAGATCTCTGGCACCGATACAGGTGAAACTAGGAAACGGATTTGGATACAAGCTGTGAGTGTGGGTGAAGTTTTAGCAATTGGGCCTTTGATAAAACAACTGCATAAATCGGCTGATGTTGAAATCATCTTAACAACAACAACGAGTACGGGCTACAAGGAGGCAAAAAAACGTTATTCCGATAGCATTTCTGATATTGGCTTATTCCCCATGGATTTTTGGGCCTGCTCGGCTCTAGCTTGGTCACGAATTCAGCCCGATGTGGCTATCTTAGCGGAAAGTGAATTGTGGCCAGAGCATTTACATCAAGCTTCAAAAAAAGGTGTGCCTGTTTTTCTGATCAATGCTCGTTTGTCAGACCGTTCGTATTCGAGGCTCAAGCGATTTAATGGATTGGCTCGTTTCTTTATCGATAAAATCCAAGCGATCTATTGTGCGACAAAAATTGATTACGAACGCTTCTCTGACTTGGGGGCTCAACCCAAAAATACGATTGGAAATATCAAATTGGATGTGGAGTTTGGCTCTGAACCGTCTGATTCGGAGAAAGCTTCTCAATTGAAAAAACTGGGGTTTGAGTACCCTGACAGTAAGAGCGACCGTCCCTTGACCTTGATCGGTGCATCGACTTGGCCAGGTGAAGAAACGCTTTTGCTAAAGGCTCAAAAATACTGCATTGATTCAGGTATCCCCTGCCAATTGATTATCGTTCCTCGACACGTTGAACGACGAGGTGAAATTCAAAGACTTTTAAATAAACAATCACTCCCATGGACTTCGGCTAGTGGAGATTTCGGTAATCGCACTGCGATGGATGAAGCGTCTCAAGCTATTTATTTATCGGATACGACTGGTCATTTAATCCACTCACTCAAGCTGGCCGACCTTGCCTTTATCGGAAAGAGTATGCCTCCAAATGTGGGTGGACAAACTCCTATTGAAGCCGCTGCCCAAGGGATACCCATTCTTCTTGGCCCGAATATGTCTAATTTTAAGACGATTACCGAGGAACTGATTGAGTCCGGGGCGGCACGATGCGTTACTTCGCAAAGTGAGTTGAATGAACAGGTGCTTCAATTAGCCAAAGACTCGCAGGCTAGAACTCAGATGAAGGCGGCGGGTCTGGCTTGGCATGAAGCCAACAAAGGAATCATCTCAGAGATAGGAGATGCGGTTCTTCAAACACTGATTTGACGCAAGGCTTCAAAGGCACCGATACCAACAGAGGTGGCTAAGTTTAAGGAGCGCATTTCTTTATTAGCGTGTGGGATCGTTACCCTGTGTTCGGATAATTGTTCGTGCAACCAATCAGGCACACCGAATCCTTCACTGCCGAAAACAAGTCCTGCATCGTCTTCAAATTTGGCCTCCCAGTAAATCCTATCTGACTTTGTGGTGAAGAGCCACAATTGCTTGGGCGCAAACTCGCTCTTTAGAAAACTCTCCCAGTCATCATGGATATGCTTATCCAAAGATTCCCAATAATCCATACCACTACGTTTCAAATAGCGATCGGTGATCGTGAAGCCGAGCGGGCGAATCAAATGTAAACGCATATTGGAGACCGCACAGAGTCGCCCAATATTGCCCGTGTTTTGAGGGATTTCAGGATTATAGAGTACGATGTGCAGCATCGAATAAACGAAAGACGCGAGCTCTATTAAGAGGACAATTTAATCGCACTCTCAACAATGGATGTGAATGAATGTGCCTTTAAGGAAGCACCTCCAATAAGTCCGCCATCAATGTTTTCTTGAGCTAATAGCTCTTCCGCATTTTCTGGTTTCATTGATCCACCGTATAAGATGCGAATCTTACCAGCCGCTTCTTCTCCAAGTATCTGAATAAGCAGTTTACGAATGAACGCATGAACCGCTTCTGCATCTTCTGGAGTCGCTGTCTTGCCTGTACCAATGGCCCAGATAGGCTCATAAGCGATGACTAGTTGATCCGCATGATTTGGGCTTACATTTTGCAGCGCTCCTTTGATTTGTGTTTCAATAACACTCTCAAGCTGACCAGACTCACGTTCTTCTAAAGATTCACCTACGCAAACAATGGGCTTCAAGCTCGCTTCTAAGGCCGCTAATGTTTTCTTATTCACATCGCTATCAGTCTCTCCGAAATACTGGCGACGTTCACTGTGACCTAAGATAACAAAGTTTACAAATAAATGGCGAAGCATCTCTGCTGAAATTTCACCCGTGTAGGCACCTGAATTTTCGTGGTGCATATTTTGAGCCCCTAAAGAAATGTTTGAATTGACCACTTTTTGAGAAACCGACTCTAAAGAAGTATAAGTAGGACATACGCAGACTGCGACTTCCATTTGTGTCCCAACTTGGTTCACAATGCTGTCTGCTAATTCTGAAGCCTCTGATGAATTTAAATTCATCTTCCAGTTTCCAGCGATTAATAATTTTCGTGCTAGTGTGCTCATATTAATAAAATAATTTAGTGTGTTATTATGCTTTTTTATCTAAAGCGTCGACTCCAGGCAATACTTTACCTTCTAAAAATTCAAGAGAGGCACCGCCCCCAGTACTCATAAATGTAACGGAATCAGAGAATCCAGACATTTTAATCGCTTTGACAGAATCGCCTCCTCCAATGATTGAGATTGCATCACTCTCAGCTACGGTTTCCGCTACAGCGAATGTTCCTTTGTTACAGGCATCAATTTCAAATATGCCCATTGGACCATTCCATAATACAGTCTTGGCTGAAGCGACAACTTCTTTGAATAAAGCGATACTCTTTGGACCAATATCCACGCCTTCCCAGCCCTCTTCAATATTACCTTCAAAATATTTAGAATCGCTGAATAAACCGGCACCAAAGTCTAAATCTTTAACTGCTAGATTATCGAGTGGTAAAATAAAACGTACCCCTTTTGCTTTGGCTTTCTCTAGGGCAGACTTTGCTGTGTCTACATAATCAGGCTCACTCAAAGACTCTCCAATCGTTCTACCTTCTGCGAGAGCGAATGTGTAGGCCATTGCTCCACCGATGATAATTGTGTCTGCTTTCTCTAACAAAGCATCAATGACTTGAATCTTATCGGATACTTTAGCACCCCCTAGAATCACTGTAAAAGGTCTTTCAGGATTTGCTGTCTTTTCGCCTAAGTAAGCTAATTCTTTTTCAATTAAAAATCCACTCACACATGGAGACAGGTGTTGAGTCACGCCGTGTGTGGATGCGTGGGCACGGTGTGCGGTTCCAAAAGCATCATTCACATAAGCATCGGCTAATTCAGCAAGCGATGCAGCAAACTCCACTCCATTGGCTTCTTCAGCAGCATAAAAGCGTACATTTTCCAGTAGTGCGATTTCGCCATCACCTAGTTTCGCAACTTCTGCCTCTACTTCTGGTCCTATGCAATCTTCAACAAATGTCACTGGTAATTTTATTTTACTAGAAAGTGCCTCGGCAACTGGCGCTAAACTCATCTCTGCGACCTGCTGGCCTTTAGGACGGCCTAAGTGGCTGCATAAAATAACACGAGCAGATTGATCAACTAAATACTGAATCGTTGGGATCGCTGCATCAATTCGAGAATCATCGGTGATCACACCATCTTTTAATGGTACATTAAAATCACATCGTACAAGCACACGTTTGCCTGACAGATCTACATCTTTGAGAGTTTTAATTGACATAATAAAATAAAAATTAGCAAAAGATTAGAAAAGAAAACAGTGCATCGCGATAATCCAATTACTGCGATGCACTGTTAGATTAAAGTGTCTTAAAAATTAAAGAGACTTGCTGACCTTTTGAAGCAATTCAACCACACGGTTTGAATAACCCCATTCATTGTCATACCAAGAAACCAATTTGAAAAAGGTATCGCTTAAGCCAATACCGGATCCTGCATCAAAAACAGAACTCGCTTCGTCATGGATGAAGTCAGAAGAAACAACTTCGTCTTCTGTGTAGCCTAGGATACCCTTAAGTGATCCTTCTGAAGCTTCTTTCATTTTCTGACAAATCTCTTCATAAGAAGTGCTCTTTTCTGTTTTTACAGTAAGATCAACCACTGAAACAGTAGGAGTTGGTACACGGAAGGCCATACCAGTAAGCTTACCTTGAACTTCTGGAAGAACCAGACCCACAGCCTTAGCCGCACCTGTTGATGAAGGAATAATGTTCAATGCTGCCGTTCTGCCACCCTTCATGTCTTTAGGTGAAGGACCGTCCACTGTTTTCTGTGTCGCAGTGTAACTATGAACAGTTGTCATAAGTCCTTCTGCAATACCAAAGTTTTCCAGAATCACCTTAGTGATCGGAGCCAAGCAGTTAGTTGTGCAAGACGCATTTGAAATCAAAACATCTTCTGAAGTTAATGTATCATCATTCACACCTAATACGACCGTTTTCACACCGTCGCCTTTACCTGGTGCTGAGATAATCACTTTTTTAGCACCTGCTTCAATGTGACCTTGTGCAAGCGTGTCTTGTACGAATAAACCTGTTGATTCGATCACGATATCGACACCGTGCTCTTTCCATGGCAATTCAGATGGTGATGCTCTCAATGCAAGTGTTTTGATTTCGTGACCATTCACCACAAGAGTGTCGTCACCCTTAGTTTCAACTGTGCCTTTAAATTTTCCTTGTGTTGTATCATATTTCAAAAGGTAAGCAAGATTCTCAGCAGGAACTAGATCGTTGATTGCAACAACCTCGATCTCTGTGCCAAGAAGTCCTTTCTCAACTAATGAACGAAACACTAAACGACCGATGCGGCCGAACCCGTTAATACCTATTTTTGTAGCCATATATATAATTAATT
>WTIG01000047.1 GCA_011522825.1 Puniceicoccaceae bacterium | reverse complement strand
AGCGAAGTGCCTAAGGGCAGAAATAGTATACTTAAAAGGTTTGTTAATATATCCATGTTAGCCCTTCAATTGATTTAATTCATTCACTAAGACTGTCTGCTTTTGTCGATATAGCATAACAATAATAGCTAGACCGACAGCCACTTCTGCGGCCGCAACTGTCATAATAAAAAATACAAAGATCGAACCATCCATCGTATTATTAAAACGGGAAAATGCGACTAGTGCTAAATTAATTGCATTTAACATTAGCTCTATAGACATATAAATAATGATAGTATTTCGCCGAAATATAACACCGAAGAATCCTACTAAAAATAGCATACTCGACACGATAATAAATTCGTTAATTCCAATTGTCATAATTAAGGTAAAATTCTATTTCTCTGTCTCTGTAGTTTGTTTTTTACTAATGACGATGACTCCAATCATGGCCACTAAAAGAAGAAAACCAATCACCTGAAATGGGAACATGTATTTAGTAAAGAGAATCTGACCAAATGATTTAGCCGTGTTACTAAAAGCGATCGTCCCAGCCTCACCCTCATTTGTGATTTGAACCAATTCAGTTGAAGGTAAATGTGTTTCGGAAAAACTATTAAAAACGAGAAAGAACAACAAACTGAATCCAAGCAGTCGTGCAATAAAGGCGAACTTATGGTTTAAATACTCATAATTCTCTTCCTTATCCACATCCAATAGCATGATAATAAATAAGAATAGAACCATAACTGCGCCCGCATAAACGAGAACCTGCAAAATAGCTAAGAAATAAGCTTCTAATAAAACAAACAAGCCTGCAGTAGACACTAAGGCCACAATCATGCACATAGCACTATTAACCGCATTTTTATTCAAAACCATTGCCAATGCCGAAATTAGCATAAGCGAAGCAAATATATAAAACAGTGAATCAATCATGAATGAATGTATTAGCAATAGATAACCGAGTTTTTAAAGCAATAAGATTTATCTCTCACAACAACCTTAAAAACCATTTTTTTTACTAAATATTTATAATTACTCATAAATTTGAAATATTTAACGATATTTAAAGTGTGCAGGATAACTCACTTTACTTTAAGACCCCTATTGATTATTAAATTCTAAAAATAATAAAAAAAGAGACAAATATTAAGGTGCCTCATACCTGAAAACCATACCTTATAACCTATCGTAATTAATGCATAATCCATACAACTTCAAAGATTGTCCCCCCAGACATCAAACTGGTTCATTAAAGTGGGATCGTTACCCTGCCGATGTTTTACCATTATGGGTTGCTGATATGGATATTGAGACCGCTCCAGAAATCATTGAAGCTCTAAAAAAGCGTTTAGACCATAAAGTGTTCGGCTATACAATACCCTATGATTCAGTATTTGATGCAGTCATCCAGTACCTAGAAAGAGCACACAATTATTCAGCAAATAGAGAATGGATTAGCTTTTTGCCCGGCTTAGTTCCGGCCATTAATTTGTGCTGTCATGCTTTTGCTAATGAAGATGATTCTATAATGACTGCAACTCCAGTCTACCCCCCATTTCTACTTGCGCCAAAGTTTGCTGAAAGAGAACTTATAAGTGTTCCCTTGTGTTTAAATGCTGAACAAGAATGGACGCTAGACTTTCCTGCTATGGAAAAAGCGATTCAGCCAAATACAAAAATATTTATTCTTTGTAACCCACATAACCCAGTTGGTCGTGTATACACAAAAAGCGAATTAGAGCAACTCGCTTCATTTTGTACCCGACATGATCTTATTCTTATTTCTGACGAAATCCACTGCGATTTAATTTTTGATTCTAGTGTCAAACATCATGTTACAGCCACTATAAATAAAGAACTTGCAGAGCGTACCATTACTTTAATGGCACCTAGTAAAACCTACAACCTTCCAGGACTAGCCTGTGCCTTTAGTATTATAGAGAATCCGAAACTTAAGTACCAATTTGAAAAAACAATTCGAGGAATCATTACCGAAATCAACTGCTTTGGTTATGCCGCTTGTGAAGCCGCTTATAATTTTGGAGAGCCTTGGAGAAAAGCCCTACTCTCCCATCTCCAATGTAACTACAACTACCTAAAAGACTTTTTAGACACCAAGATACCTCAAATTGAATTCAAACCAATGCAAGCCACCTATCTCGCATGGCTTAATGTGGAAAATCTCAAACTTGAGAAGCCCGCACAATTTTTTGAAACACACGGTGTCGGCTTATCCGATGGTACGCCATTTGGAGATTCTAAGTATGTACGCCTTAATTTTGGCTGTTCTAAAGATCGATTAGCTGAAGCACTCGAGAGAATGCACAGTGGCTTAATTAAAGAAACGATTATCGGAAATGACCAATGATGTAGAATTCGTTCGCTTGGACAAATGGTTATGGTCCGTAAGAATCTTTAAAACACGTGCAGATGCCACAGAAGCTTGTCGTGGCAGCTCCATAAAAGTGAATGAACAAGCAGCCAAAGCAGCTTCAAAAATTCGCATCGGTGACATACTAAGAATAAGAAAGAAAGGAATAACCCTTACCCTTAAAGTAAAAGGACTTATTGAAAAACGAGTGGGCGCACAAAGAGTAAAAGACTACTGTATAGACCAAACCTCGCCTGCAGAGCGTATTCTTCAACAAGAAAGACAAATAAACGCTAAACTCTATAAAAATCATACGCTTAAAGGTCGACCTTCTAAAAGAGACAGGCGCACCCTAAATCGATTCAAAGAAAACAATTTTTAAAATCGTTTGCTTATAAATGCTCTCGCATGAATTGTTTAATCGCTTCGGGATTAGGCTCTACTGAGTACTTAACAATCGGCTTTGTTTTAAAACTCTCTAAAGAAGGGTGTAATACCTCCAAGCCGATCGATTTTTCTATCGTATCCGGAAATTTTGCCGGATGTGCTGTTGCGAGTATAATAGAAGGTCCATCAATTGTTTCCGCAAAGCCACAAGCTGTATGAGGATCTACCACATAACCGTACTTTTCGTAAACTTTCTTGATTATTGAAGCAATTTCTTCATCTGAAGTTCGGCTACTGGTAAAGGTATCACGATTAAAATCTTCAAAAACAAAAGTGCCTGTACTCTTAAATGTTTTTATAATAGTACAAACCTTGTCGCTATTTCCGTTCACTGCATAATACAAAAAGCGTTCAAAATTTGAAGCCACTTGAATGTCCATAGATGGAGCTAAACTCGGAGCTACCGCCTCTTGTGCATAAACACCAGTCTCAAATAATCGGTGCAAAATATCATTTTGGTTAGTGGCAACTTGAAAGCCTTTAATAGGAACCCCCATTTGTTGAACCATCCATCCAGCTAATACATTTCCAAAATTACCCGTTGGAACGACAAAGGTGAAATCTTCACGAGTTTCCTTAGGTAGGCGATAAAATGCGGATAAATAATAAACACATTGGGCTAGGATTCGAGCTAAGTTGATTGAATTGACCGCAGAAAGACCCACCTCATCAGCAAATTCCCTGTCTTCAAATACGGTTTTCATAGCCGTTTGAGCATCATCAAAACTACCCTCTATCGCTAAAGGAAATACGTTCGAAGCTTCAGTACATGTCATCTGACGCTCTTGTAGAGGAGAGATGCGACCATTCGGATACAAAATAAATGAAGTAACTCCCGACTTGCCGAGTAAGCCATGAATAGCCGCAGCACCTGTATCACCTGAAGTAGCTCCTAAGACTGCGATATTTTTGCCCAATTTTTTAATTTGGTATTCATAGAGATTGCCTAAAAACTGTAGGGCAAAATCCTTGAAAGCTAAAGTGGGTCCATGGAATAATTCCAAAACCAACAAATTATCTTCCAGCTTACGAATAGGAGCAATCGCTGGGTCATCAAAACTCAAATAGGACCGATCGATAATTTCATCCAATGCCTCTTTCGGAATATCAGTCGCAAAAAGCTCAAAAAATGCTTTGCATAATTCAGAATAAGAAAGCGTCTCCCAAGCCTCAAGGTAAGGCTTTAAATCAGGAAGCTGGCTTGGGATATATAAACCCCCATCTGGAGCTAAACCATGCTCAACTGCCTGACTGAAAGATACCTTAGTATCTGGATTACGTGTACTGATATATTCCATACTTAAAATGCTTAAGCATCAGCATCCAAACCATAAGCACTATGAATGAGACGTGTGGCTTTTTCAGCGGATTCTGGGCTAATCGCTACTGATATTTTAATTTCAGAGGTACTCACAAGTTGAATATTGATTTCATGCTTGGCCAAAGTATCAAACAAAGTAGCCGCAACGCCTGAGTGCGATTGCATCCCGACTCCAACTATTGAGACGATCGCTACTTCACTAGATTCAAATTGCGTATCTGTCGAATCTTGAGGGAAAGCCGATTGAACCGCTTTCTCAGAACGAGACACATCATCTCTTGGCACAGTGAAGGTCATATTCGCCTTCCCTTCTCGTCCAATATTTTGCACAATCATATCCACACAAACATCTGCTTGGGCTAATGATTGAAACAACTGTGCTGCAGCGCCCGGTCGATCCGGAACATCACTGACAACCACCTTTGCTTGTTTGTTGTCCAAAGCGACACCGCTAACAACAACATCTTCCATAGATTTTACTTCTTCTTTCACAATAGTTCCTGGGTTACGATTAAAACTAGACCGCACTTCAAAGTTTACTTTAAACTTTTGGGCAAACTCTACTGCACGGTTTTGCATCACCTTTGAACCAGAGCTCGCCAACTCTAACATCTCCTCATAAGAAATGCACTTAAGCTTCTTCGCATTAGGCACTACTCTAGGATCCGCTGTATAAACTCCGTCCACATCGGTAAAAATCTGACACATATCTGCCTTCAATGCAGCAGCAATAGCAATAGCACTCAAATCAGATCCACCACGACCGAGCGTTGTTATCGCACCTGTATCTGAATGTCCTTGAAAACCTGCCAATATAACGACCTTTCCTAAATCCAATTGCTCTTGAATATCTCCACCAGAAATTTCCTTAATTCTGGCACGAGTATGGTTAGGGTCGGTCAAAATACCGGCCTCTCTTCCTGTTCTTGAAACTGCAGGCAAGCCCAGTTGGTGCAAAGCCATTGCCATTAAGGCAATCGTTTCCTGCTCACCGACTGCCAAAAGCATATCCATCTCACGATCATTTGGCTCTGGGTTTAAGGCCTTAGCACGAGAAATTAAATCATTGGTAACACCTGAACGAGCAGAGACAACAACCACCACTGAATTTCCCTCTTCGTAGGTTTCTTTAACACGTTGAGCAACATTCTTTATTCGGTCGACATCACCAACAGAAGTCCCACCATATTTCTGAACTATTAAAGCC
>WTIG01000038.1 GCA_011522825.1 Puniceicoccaceae bacterium | reverse complement strand
GCACAATTTTTTGGCGATCTTTTCATGAATGCATTGAAGATGGTAGTGGTTCCATTAATTGTCACTTCAATGGTTTCTGGAGTGATACAACTCGGTTCCTCAAAAGGGATAGGATCAATTAGCTTAAAAACCCTTCTTTATTATACTTTGAGCGGACTACTCGCCGTTCTTATAGGCATCTTTCTCGTAAATTTAATTCAGCCAGGTCACGTTGATCCTTCAGTTGCACAAGCCTTACTAGGCGAAGCCTCACAAGTCACAGCTTCTTCTGGACTTCTAGAAGCTGTTGAAGGCAAAGACCAAAGCGATCTCATTGATATATTTAAAAGAATGTTGCCTACGAATATCTTTAAAGCAGCGAGTGATAATGGACAATTGTTAGGGGTCATTCTGTTTTCGATATTGTTCGGTTTCTTTGCTGGACGCTTACCTGATAATTTACGAATCGTTCAAAAACAATTTTGGGAAAGCTTCCAAGCCGTTATCTTAAAGTTAACTGACTGGATTATAGGGTTTGCTCCAATTGGTGTATTTGGACTGGTACTACCTATTCTTTATAATGCTCCAATCGGCGACCTTATCCAAACCCTCTCTGTATTCTTTTTGACCGTATTACTTGGATTGTTAATCCATCTGCTCGTTGTCTTAGGTATTCTTGTAAAACTGTTTACTCGTATAAACCCTTTCACTCACTTGAAGGCAATGCTCCCCGTTCTTTTGACTGCATTTTCAACAGCCAGTTCATCAGCCACGCTTCCTTTGACTATGGATGTCGTAAAAGAAAAAGCGAAAGTATCGAATAAAACCTGTGCTTTCACACTACCACTAGGAGCTACTATTAACATGGATGGTACGGCATTATACGAATGTATTGTGGTCTTATTTATTTCCCAACTTTATGCCTCTATGGGTGGAATTGACTTAACAGTCGGTCAACAATGCTTGGTCGTTTTCCTTGCATTGACCACAAGTATAGGGGTCGCTGGAATTCCCTCTGCAAGCCTAGTTGCTATTTCAATCATTTTACCCGTAGTAGGACTTCCTGTTGAAGCGATTGGTGTGATTTGGGTAACCGATCGTATCTTAGATATGTGCAGAACTTCCGTGAATGTCTACAGTGATACTGTAGCTGCTGTAATCATTGATAATTTAGAAGGAGGTTCTCCGTATTCCCTAGAATGGGGAGAAACTGAACCTACTGCTTAAAAAGCTCTGCTTTGGGTCCTTGGTAATCTGGCTTTTGGTCTTCAACGATTACATTGGATCGGATGCCACCACGACCACGCCAAAGCGTCTCTAAACGAGCCCATTTCGGTTGAGTCACCGAAAATAAATCCTCAAAAATTTTATTGGAAGCTGCCTCAAAGAAAATCCCCTTATTGCGATACTCGTGTAAATAAAGTTTCATTGCTTTCAATTCAACGCAAACTTGATCAGGCACATAAGTGAAAACAACAGTGGCATAATCAGGGTGCCCAGTCATTGGACAAGTCGAAGTAAACTCTTCTTGGATATGCTGAATAATATAATTCTGTTTTGGATTTGGATTTGGAAATGTTTCGATGTCCATAGTGTATAATTCGGTACGGATTTAATTATCGTTAAGCGATAGATCATAAATGGCATATCCGGCTAAAAGATTACAGAATAAAGTCTGCTTTTTCTTCCAGTCTCCCGAATAACAAATACGTGCTTCTATCTTGATATTCTTTTTGAGGCAAAACGCTTCAAATTCACGGATAGAAAATGAATTAGAAGGAAGTGTTTTGTACCATGGGTTAGGATACACATCATTGATCGTCCTAGAGCCTTTGAAGAGAGAATTCCAGCGGTTCACCCAATAACCATTGTTGATAAAACCAACGGTCACTCGCTTACCGACTTGCAAACTCTTAGTGATAATAAAATCAGGTTCTTCAAGTTGATCAATGGTGCGACTGAGAATCACATGATCAAAGCTGTTATCAGAAAATTGATTAAGGAAAGATTTAATATCCCCCTGATAGGCACTCACCCCTCGCTTGATACAACTTAATATCTTTTGGAAATCAATATCGACCCCAACCCCATATACTTGATTTTTTTGTTTTAAATACTCAAGCAATACCCCTCTACCGCAGCCTAAATCAAGCACACGCTCGCCCTTGCCCACCCACTGGGCTATAGCATGAAAATCAACTTGGCGTTTATTTTTAGATGGGTTCATCAATTTAGGAATTTAAATAATTATGAATGAGTTGATATAGGTCTTGTGACTGCACGAGGAACGAGTCGTGTCCATAATCCATCGATATCTCAACATAGGATGCCTCTTTGCCATACTTTAATAATTTTTCAACAACGTCTCGATTCCCTTCAGGAGGATAAAGCCAATCTGAATCAAAGCCTACAACCAATCCCTTGGCTTGAATTTTGTTGACCGTTACTTCTGGGCTAACTCCTTCAAAAAAATCAAAACGATCTAAGGCTTTTGTCAGGTAAAGATAGGAATTTGCATCAAATCGAGTGACAAAGCTTCTCCCTTGATAATGTAAATAACTCTCTACTTCAAACTCTGCATCAAAATGCTCTTTAGAGACATCGCTTTGTTTCAGTTTTCTGCCAAATTTTGCTTCTAGGCCTACATCAGATAAATACGTTATGTGAGCCATCATTCGCGCAACAGATAATCCACTAAAAGGTCCGTCCTCCGAATCATAGGCTCCTTTATTCCATTTGGGATCTCGCATAATTGCTTGACGACCCGTTTCATTAAAAGCAATTGTTTGAGCAGTATGCTTTGAACCACTAGCTAAGGAAATATATCGGTTGAGGCGATCCGGAAAATCTTTAGCCCACTGCAAAGTTAACATACCGCCCATACTGCCTCCAATGACTGCATGTAGCTTATCAATTTCTAGAGAATCAACTAAAAGAGATTGGGCTTTTACCATATCCCTAAGTGTCAGCTTCGGAAAATCTAAATTATAACGCTTACCTGTCTCTGGATTAATTGAATTAGGCCCAGTTGAACCTTGGCAGCCTCCTAGTACATTTGAACAGATAACAAAGTAACGATTGGTATCGATTGGCTTTCCTGGCCCCACCATAAAATTCCACCAACCACGCTTTCGTTCTGTAATATCATATACACCTGCACAATGATGGTCTCCGGTTAGAGCATGGCATATTAAAATCGCATTATCTTTAGCTTGATTTAATTGACCGTAGGTTTCGTAGCGAATTTTTAATTCGGGAATCACGCCACCAGATTCAAAATGAAAGGGCTCATTAGAAACGAAATCACTAAAATCAACAAACCCAACTTCACCTTCATCGATATTCTGTCCAATTGGTTCTGAGTCGTTCATAGTAGCGGTAACTATTACTTAGATTGTTGAGTGATTTAAAAGAATCAACTCATTTAATTGCTTTCACTTAAGTAGGTTTGGGATTTTAAGACCTTTAAATATTCATCTAGAATACGAGTCCCTTCTCTTGGCTTTATTTGGTCTTCTTTTGTTGCTCTATCAATTTGTTTTTTCATTTTTCGAGACAACATCTGTCCATCGTATTGAGTCAGCTTCAAAACTTCATTCACAGAAAATCCTGGAATACTGTCTTCGATATAAAATCCATCTTCTTCATCATCCTCTAAAAAAACATGCACCTCATTCACACGCCCAAAGAGGTTATGTAGGTCCCCCATAATATCCTGGTACGCTCCCATTAAGAAAAATCCGAGAAGATAGGGTTCTTCTTTATTTATTTCATGCAGACGCAACAAAGAACGTTCATCCTCAGAATCAACAAATGAAGCGATTCGGCCTTCGCTATCGCAGGTGATATCAACCAATGTTGTATTTACCGCAGGTTGCTCATTTAACCGATGGATCGGTGCAATAGGAAACAATTGATCACAAGCCCAGTGATCTATTAATGATTGGAAGACAGAAAAATTACAGACGTATTGCTCTGCCATCATTCCTTTTAATCTATCCATTTCTTCAGGCTGAATTTTTTCTTCCTGATAAAATAAAACCACATCTTGGCAGATTTTCCAAAATATTGCATCGGCTAAGCCTTTATCCTTAAGCTTTAAATAGCCTAAATTAAATAAATTATCGGCTTCTTCTTTTTTCTGAACCGCATCATGATAGCGCTCTAATGGAGAAGCACTGTAATCATTTTCTAAAATAGAAATAAAACTTTCAATGATAGGTTCATGCTTATTGCCCTCTACTTCTGGCTTTATTGAATGCTTTGAAATTCTATCACATACATCAGTGACTAGTATTGAATGGGAAGCTACCACAGAACGTCCACTTTCAGTGATGATATCAGGACAGGCTACAGAGGCTTCTTTGCAGATAGCTTGTATGTTAAAAACCACATCCCGTGCGTACTCTTTTAGAGTATAATTCATGGAACTTTCAAAATTGCTCATTGAGCCATCGTAATCCACACCGAGTCCACCACCTACATCTAAATACTTCATAGGAAACCCCATAGAAGCCAATTCACAGTAATAACGAGTCGCCTCTACGGTTGCCCGTTTGATTGTTTGAATGTTTGGCACCTGAGAGCCAATGTGGAAGTGAATCAATTCTAGGCAATTGGCTAATCCTGCTTGTTCAAGCTTCTTGGTCGCATCAACAATTTCAGGACTGGTTAAACCGAATTTAGCTTCTTCACCTGAAGAACGTGCCCACTTGCCTTCCCCTACTGTTGATAATTTTATTCTTAATCCAATCTTTGGCTGAATGCCTAATTCCTTACTGATTCGTATAATTTTCTCAATTTCACTTAATTGTTCAACAAC
The DNA here is from genome assembly GCA_011522825.1 of Puniceicoccaceae bacterium. Lineage (GTDB taxonomy): Bacteria > Verrucomicrobiota > Verrucomicrobiia > Opitutales > Coraliomargaritaceae. Next base: position 599 of record WTIG01000038.1, on the reverse strand, counting down.
AAGAAACACCGATTTTCCAATACGATTTCCATATAAGGCCAGGCGAATAAAAGCATCGTCTTTATAGCCATTACAAATAATCAAAGAGTTTAAATTTTTGTGATGGGCTAATGCGATCATCAACTCTGGCTTACTACCACATTCAAGTCCATAGTTGTAGGCTTCGCCCGCCTCTAAAATCTCTTCCAAAACCTCTCGCAGTTGATTCACTTTAATTGGAAAGACTCCTCGGTAAGATCCTGGGTATGCTTCCTGTTTTATCGCATCACAAAATGTTTCATTAAGCTCTTTGACCCGAGTTTGAAGCAAATCCTGAATCCGAATTGTCATGGGCAAATCATAGCCCTTACTTTTTGCCTCTTGAACAATATCAAAAATCCGAATCCCTTTTGAATCTCGAAATGGAAGTACATTTAAATAACCCTCTTGATCTATCTGAAAATGTCCCTTACCCCAATTCTTTAATCCATAATACTTTTCAGAGGATGCAATAGACCAATCACCCTTCACAATATTTTCAGCTTTGCGAGAATCTATTCCCATAAAGTATTAAATGAACGTACTAGAATACCTCAAATAGAATTAGAGAAGATATAACA
>WTIG01000034.1 GCA_011522825.1 Puniceicoccaceae bacterium | reverse complement strand
GAATCTGGCTTGAGAAGTTAGAAGATAATCCTTCAAGGTTTTTGCCAGAACATTCATTTTCCTCAAAAGAGAAGGCGGAAAAAATTAACCTAAATCAACCGATGGCCGTTTTATTAAAGCAATTAAGTGGATATCCTATTGCTACAGCACTTGAGCTAACGGGGAAAATTGTCGTAGCTAGAGATATTGCACATGCTAAAATAAAAGAGCGATTAGATAGTGGAGAAGCGTTACCTGACTATTTCAAAGAACATATTATTTATTACGCAGGCCCAGCAAAAACTCCAGAGGGTAAAGCTTCTGGTTCATTTGGTCCAACAACTGCCGGGCGAATGGATAGTTACGTAGAACAATTTCAAGCAGCTGGCGGTTCTATGATTATGTTAGCTAAGGGCAATCGTTCTCAAACAGTTGTTGATGCATGCCAACAATACGGTGGTTTTTATTTAGGCTCAATCGGTGGCCCGGCCGCTCTTTTGGCCGAAGAAAATATTAAGTCTGTTAAAGTCTTAGAATATCCTGAACTAGGAATGGAAGCGATTTGGGAAATTGATGTAGTTGATTTTCCAGCCTATATTTTAATCGATGATAAGGGAAATGACTTTTTTGCATCAGTCGCTGATAGTTGTTCGAAATGCGCTATGAATGCTTATGAATCTGCAAAAAAATAACTAGTTACTTAAGACTTAGATTTAACGAGTAAAAATACACCAGCACCATCGTATTTTTGTTCCCAAGGGTAGTATGTTTTTTTCTTAGCAAGTGTAAATTGACTGCCTTGAGGAGAGCTTAAAAAAGCATTAACTACTGCATCATTCTCTTCATAATCTATGCTACAGGTACTGTAAACAATGCGACCTTGGTCTTTTACCCATTGGCTTGCTTTTGTTAGTAATGTTAACTGCAATTTCGCACATTGATCGATATCTTCTCTATTCAGTCGATATCGAATGTCTGGCTTCCGTTGAATTACTCCCGTATTTGAACACGGTGCATCTAGCAGAATACCGTCGTACTTGTTAGGCAATTTCGCTTCGGTAAACGTACGATCTTCAATAGTTAATATATCATGTGGGAATATACTCAACTTAGGGTTCTCACTTTGAAATGAACGGAGGTTTTCCTCCAATCGATTTATTCGCTTATTGGGTAAATCTATGGCCACAATCGTGCCTTTATTTTCCATTCTTTGAATGCAATCAAAAGTTTTGCCTCCAGGTGCTGCACATAGGTCTAAAATGGCCTCATTAGGTTTCGGATCGAGAGCATTGACTGAATTTAAAGTTGCTGGGTCTTTAATATAGCCATGCCCTAGGTTTAATAATTCTTTGATTGCGGGATCTTGAAGGCTCTTTTCAGGAAGCTCAAATAGGTTAGGTCCGATATAGTTTAGCTTCCTTACTAAAGTCTCTGGGAGCATTTTTGAATAGAGATATAAGCGGGGTATGCTTTGATTCCAAACCAATAGTTCTTCAGTATATTTTTTCCCAAATTGTTTTATCCAATGATCTACAAGCCATTTGGGATGACTATAAAACTCAGAAAGTGATTTTTTAGGTGATTGATTTTCTAGGGCTTCAGTGAGTTTTCTCAATACTGCATTAATAAATTTGACTTCATTTGCACTCACAATGCTCTTAGCTTCTTCCACTGCATTGTGTATTATTTTTTCTTTTTTATGGTCCGAGTGCTCTAATAGTTCGTACCCAGAAATAAAAAATAGGGCGAGAACAAGATTTTTAGGTTTCTTTTTAATTAAAGTATTTAAAGCACTTTCAATTCTAAGGGTATTTCTTAAAGCACCATAAAAAAGAAATTTACAGTGATTCAACTGCATCGGCTCTATTGAAGTGGAAATCGAATCAAATAAGTCGTTTATTTTAGCCCCAGAATCCAAATATTTCTTCATCAAAAGAGTTGCCAAAGCCCAGGTGCTCTTTTTTTTATTCGATTTTTTGAAATTAACGCTTCTCATTTGCTAAATATGACTCATAGTTAACTTTCATCTTTTTACAACTTGCATTATTATGAATAAAAGTGCCATTGATTCTTTAATAGAAAAAAATCCAAAATTAGAATCCTTTCGATCTAAATTTGAGGTTATGATACCGGGGAACTACTGCCTCCATAGAAGCTGGGGTTTTGGAAAAATTGTCGATTACATAGAATCGGATGATCGTTTAATTATTGATTTTGAAGAGGGTAAGACAGGTCATGCTATGGCACCTGCTTTCTGTGCAGATAAGTTAGATGTACTTTCTGAGAACGATGTCTTGGTGCTTTCAAGAACCAATCCAGAGCGAATCGAGGAATTGATAAAGAAAAAACCCTGCGATTTAATTGTCTTAATTTTAGAGAATGCGGATAGCCAATCAATGATGGCATCAGAAATAGAACGTGTTTTAGCCCGTTTAATTGGCGTTATTAAATATAAGAAATGGTGGACTGCTACAAAGAAACTTCTGGCTAAAGACCCAAGAATTGGTGTTCCTCTTAAGAAAACAGATTATTATATTTTAAGGGATGAGCCGATTAATCCAGAAGAGGAAGTACTTGAACAGTTCCATGCTACAAAAAATTCTAAGGAAAAAATCAATCTAGCTGAGAAGTTATATAAACTTTCTGAAAACATTTCAGTCATTAAAGAAGAGTTGCCAGACATTTTGAATGCTCTTACAGACGCTATTAAGAATACGAAAACCTTGAGCCAAGCGGATCGCTTACACGGTGTTTGGGTGCGAAACAATTTAGCTAGAGATCTTCATGAAGATGTCGAAATTCTTGAACCTTCATCTAAATCTATTTTAGAGGCCACCGTTGATTTTTCCGAATTAGCCTCCGACCTACCAGTCGTTTATTATGCTCGATACTTAGATTTGATTAAGCGAGTTTTCCCTGACCGATACTCAAGTATGTCTGAAGACTTACTTAAAAATTCTAGCGGTAAGTTCACCACGGAATGTATTAATTTCATGCTCGAGGAAGAAATGGGTGAAAGAGTTAATTATTGCTTAGACCGCTGGCTATCGGATCAAACAATTAAAGGACCACTCTTATTCTGGATCGTTAAAAACCGTGCTTCTAAGAAGTATGAAAGCTTAATTGCACCATTGATTTCTACTAAATTATTATCGGCTATGTTTTATGCTATTGATAATGAAGCGCTTCAAAATGCTAGTGCTCGTCGCATACCACTTGCAGATTTACTCAGTGATGATAGAGATTTGATTCCAGATTTACTCAATGGTTCAAATGTGGAAATTGCTACAGACCTAGCTCAAACTTTATTATTGAATCAAGGGTTTGAAGACCTGACTAAGAAATCTCTATTAGCTCGTTTCATTAAACTTTACCCGTCTATACAAAGCTTACTTTCTGCTGAAGCAACCGTTACTGCAGAAGAACATTCTGATGTACTAGTGGTATCGCAGAAGAGTTTTGATTTAGCCAAATCTGAATACGAAGAATTAATTAATGTTAAAATCCCAGAAAATAAAGAAGCCATTGCAACGGCTAGAGAACATGGTGATTTGAAAGAAAATTCTGAGTATAAAATGGCCAGACAGGATCAGGATTTATTGTTAGCCCGTAAAAATGAGTTAGAAGTTAATTTATCAATTGCTAATGTTACTGACTTCACTGATGCCAATAAAGAAACGGTAGGCATCGGTAATGTTGTTACATTGAAAGAGGGGTCAACAAACCAAACTCGTAAATATTCTATTTTAGGGGCATGGGATAGCGATCCAGACAATGATATACTTTCCTATAAAACGCCACTAGCTCAGAGTATTATTGGAAAGAAAGTCAATGACACAGTAAGTACAAATATTGATGGAAATGAAGAGCAATGGACTATTCTTACCATTGAACGTTGGGTAGACCTCAACTCTTAAACTTTCTTACTATTATGTATTGGCTTATCTCTAAGGGTAATATTTACAGCAACACCGTGTAAATATTGGCATTCGCTTGTGTGTACAGTTTCTATACAGGGTTATTATCCACTGATTTTATGGATAACAGGCTAACCTTTGTCTTGAACATGACTACTGCGACAAAAACTAAAAAGGCACCTATCAAATAGGCTGTATTGTCTCCTAGCAAGAAGTACATACTTGAGGCTGTTAGCGGTCCTATCGTTCTTGCAAAAGAGCCTGCAGAGCGAAATAATCCAAGGATTTCTCCCTGCTCGTGTTCCTTTGCAGATAAAGAAACAAGTGCACTCATTGAGGGTGATGTTAGTCCAATGGATAGAGCCATAAAAGCAAGGGCTACAAAGAACAGAATGAGATGTGTTGAAAAGGATAATAAGATAAAAGCGATCACGCCAGATGCTAGCCCAAATGAGGATAGCTTGGATTCACCGAGTACTGGGCTAAACCTTCGGACTAAGAGTCCCTGAGTGAGCACTAATAGTAATCCTATATAAACAAACATAAATCCATTCTGTATCGTTGAGAAGAAGAAGCGATCAACTGCAAGAAAGGTTAGGGTGAATTCCATCCCACTGAAAGCAGTCATGTATATAAGGTATGTTAAATTCAAAGACTTAATTTGAGCATTTTTATGCTGAAATAAGCTGAATAATTTAAACGGCTCAGCTTGAGTTTTTTTTCTAGCTTCTAGTGGGAGAGTTTCCTCAAATTTGAGATAGACCCAAGCAAGATTGATTAAAGAAAGTAATAGGCTGAAAAATGCAGTTATTGAAAATGGATTTATTCCAATGGAAACGAAGGATGGGTAACTTTCTAGAAGGTTAAACTGTCCTAAGAAACCTCCGATTGCTGGACCCATGATGAAGCCAAGCCCAAAAGCAATGCCAACAATAGCCATTCCTGAAGTGCGTTTTTCTTTTGGTGTGACATCAGCTACTACGGCAGTGGCAACTGACAAATTGCCACCCATTACTCCGCCAACTATACGAGCGACTATAAGTATCCAGAAGTTACCAGATAAACCCCAAATTAAGTAACTCAACGCTAGTCCTGATATTGTTATCAAAAGGATTTTTTTGCGACCATGTGTATCTGATAAACTACCCCAAATGGGTGCAAAAATAAACTGCAATAAAGAATAAAGAGATCCCAAAATACCACCGAAAAGCACAGTTGTAATAAATTTAGGGTTTGGGTGTGCGCTGAGTTCAGCTAATTGGTAAAGTGGTGCAACTAACTGTGCTAAGAAGCTTTTTGAGTTAGAGGATCCACCCTCGGTTATGTAGTAATCCAATAAATCTGGAAATAGGGGAAAGATAATGGAAAACCCCACAAGATCCAAAAACAAAGTCAAAAAGACAATCTTAAGTGTTTGTTGGCCTTTTTGAGTATCGGACTTCATAAGTATACAAGTGGCCAATTAATTATTTTTATAATAATTAACAAGTGCTTGATGTACGTTTTCT
>WTIG01000002.1:11504-19715 GCA_011522825.1 Puniceicoccaceae bacterium | reverse complement strand
AAGACAAGGCACTCGAACCTTGGGACGTAGGTTATTGGTCAGAACAACATCAGAAAGAACATTACCAATTTGATGAAGAGGCTCTTCGACCTTATTTCCCAATCGATAAAGTCATTGATGGACTGTTTTCCATCTGTGAAAAACTCTTTAATTTATCTATCGAATCCGTAGAAGCCATCTACATAGACCCCAAAGCTTCTAATGGTCTAGCATCTAACCCGAAACAACTTCCAGAAGTTTGGCATCCAGATGTAAAACTGTATAATTTATATGACAAACAGACCCATGCTTTATTAGGTAGCTTTTATGCAGATTGGCACCCAAGAGAAAGTAAGCGAAGCGGTGCATGGATGAACTATTTACGCACTGGTTCAAGAACTGGGAAGCATACACCTCACCTAGGGCTGATCTGCGGCAATTTAACCCCTGCATTGAAAGATACCCCTTCGCTTTTAACCCACCATGAAGTCGAAACTATCTTTCATGAATTTGGACATTTGTTGCATCACTTATGTGGTACCGTAGAGGTTCCTTCATTAAACGGAGTCAATGTCGCTTGGGACTTCGTCGAATTACCTTCACAAATAATGGAAAACTGGTGCTGGGAACGAGAAAGCCTAGACCTATTTGCAAGACATTACCAAACAGATGAACCCATCCCCGAAGCACTCTTTGAAAAAATGCAAGCTTGCAAAAACCATTTCAAGGCAATGGGTACCATGCGACAATTAAGTTTAGCTAAACTCGACTTAGATTTACATAGAGATTGGGCCTTAAATCAAAGCCAAGCGATTGATAGCTACTTAAAAGACCGACTCAAAGACTATCATTTTAATTTCAGCACACCTACCCGCCCTATTATTTGTAACTTTGGGCACTTGTTCAGTAGCACAACGGGTTATGCTGCAGGCTATTATTCCTATAAATGGGCTGAAGTCTTGGATGCCGATGCCTTTACGCGATTCCAAAATGAGGGACTGCTAAACTCCGAAACTGGCCTAGCTTTTAGGGATACAATACTGGCAAAAGGAAACTCCGAAGATCCCTATAAGCTTTTTCAAGACTTTATGGGACGTAAGCCATCCACAGATGCGCTCTTAAAAAGAGACGGCATCCTAGCCTAAAAAACTATATAGCCCTGCGCTAGTTTCACCCCAAAGACTCCTAGGTTAAGAACCATATGAGCAATGATCGAAGGCAAGATCGACTGGTTCGCATTCCAAGGGCCAAAACGCAATGCATAAAAACAGACTGAATTAAAAAATAAGATCCAAGTATTGAAAATTCCCTGCACTGTGAAATTCCAGGCAAAGCCATCTTCCATAGACCATAAATATCCATGCACCAAAGCAAAAACTAGAGAGAATCCTAAGCAGCTTAAGACAAGTGCATTACGCCCTCGATTTTGCACCACCAAATAACCTCGAAATACTACCTCTTCGATCACACCTGCCGAAATTGAAGCGAACACAAAAAACCAGACCATTTCACTCTGAGCTTCAACTATACCTAGAGCATATTCGCCAACCACTGCATTGCCTAATAGGACTAAAGCCCCCAATACAGAAGCAAAAATCAACAAGCCATTTGTTGGCTTTGCTCCAGGTAGTGCTTTAACATTTGGTTCACCAGCAACAAAATCTTTTATATCTGCTCGGTAAATATTGGCTATATAGATAGCAATCGCACAATAAATCAGTATTATCAAAGGATCTTCGTTCATAGAAATGCTTAGAGATAGCTATAATTAAATATGGCGAGAATCGGATTCGTCTTTATCCTTATAACCGCTTTCTTGTCGATTATGATTCACCTGATTCTTCTTTACATAAGCATTGTAGACATCGTCTGGTGTCATGCCCATCACTTGTGCGAGTGAGATCAAAAAATGGAATAAATCGATAATTTCAACTTTTGCATTTTGCTCGTCAAATTCTTGATACTTCGCCCACCACTTCCACGGAACCGAATCAATCAACTCAGCGATTTCTTGTTGCATTGCACGCGTATAATTTAAAACCCATTTTGTTTTTTCTTCTTCACTTAGGTTTTCGGTCACGACTCCTATGCGCTGATTGAGGGTGTCTTGCATTTCAAATATAGTATCTAATTTATCCATGCTAAAAGATTTAACGGCTTAGAAATTAACGGCAAGTTGATTTCTTTAAATTGGGGGCAAAACAATTAAAAACTTGCACCTAAAAATGTTCCCATATACCCATTGTACTTAATCCGATAATAAAGTGTATTATGATTTAAGAACCATTCGGATTTTTCAGAAACAATCATAAGACGATTCAATAAAATAACCTAAACGGATAATAAGATGCCAGAATTCGAAGAACAAAATCATTCAAAAAAAGAAGCGGAAGCCTATTCCCCAAGAAATGAAAGCAAGCCACGCTCACGAAGAAGAAGCGGTGGATTTAAAAATGACTCTGCACCAACACAAGAATTAAATATTGGTGAAATTGACCCAAGCAACATTCCAGCAGACGTTACAAACGAGCAACCAGAAGCGGTAAACGAGGCACCGGTAGCAACGCCATCAGAAGCCAGAAAACCTGAACCGAAGAAAAAGAACGTGCCACTCAGCCAAGACACTTTGCGAGCGATTCAAGAACTTGAAGAAAAAATCGCAGAAAAGAAACAAGCCAGAGAAGCACGCTTTGCCGAAAAACGTTCACGTGGGAAAAAATCCAAGAAACCTGTGGGCTTCTTTGGAGGTATTGCTAATTTCATCGCCTCGCTCTTTGGTAAAAAACCAAAGAAAAGCAAAGGTCGTCCAAGAAATAGACGCTATTCCAAAGGGAAAAACAGACGCCCATATTCAAAAAATAGAAACCGTTAATTTTCAAAACTGACTAAATATGGATGTTTTCCGGGTTGAAGGCAATGGACCTCTAGAAGGAGAAATCAAAATAAGTGGTTCTAAAAATTCCGCATTACCCATATTTGCAGCCTGCCTTTTAACGAAAGAACCCGTTCACCTTAAGAATATTCCCAATCTTAGCGATATTCGCTACATGATTGAAATCCTGGAATACCTAGGTGCGAAAGTTGAGAACCCAGAAATCGGCGAATGGATCATTCATGCCAACACGATTTCTCATATTGCTCCCTATGAGCTTGTCCGAAAAATGCGTGCATCGGTTTGTCTCTTGGGGCCACTGGTTGCTCGATTAAAAAAAGCCGAGGTCTCAATCCCTGGAGGATGCGTGATTGGCCCCCGCCCAATCGACTTACACCTCAAAGGATTAAGAAAGTTAAATTGTGATGTCACAATTTCTAATGGCTATGTGTATGTCGATGCAGCAAATATGCGTGGCTCAAGCTTGTTTCTAGGAGGGCGTAATGGTAGCACAGTAACTGGGACAGCTAACTTAATTATGGCAGCGGTTCTTGCTCCAGGAACAACTCGTATAGAGAGTGCGGCTTGCGAACCAGAAATTATCGACCTCTGCCAGTTACTCGTAAAAATGGGAGCACGCATTGAACAAATCGGTGGACCGGAGCTCATCATCCACGGCGTTGATGAACTGCATGGCTGTGAACATACAATCATCCCAGATAGAATTGAAGCTGGGACTTTCATTTGTGCCGCCGCAATCACTAAGGGGCATGTCACTTTGAAAGGAATTTCCTTCAAATACCTAGGAGCTTTTCTCGACAAAATTCAGGAAGCAGAACTCCCATTAGAAATTTCTGATGATTCTATCACTGTCCTACCTTATAAAGGCAGCTTGAAGCCTGTAGATATTATCACTTTACCGTACCCAGGATTTCCTACTGACCTTCAAGCACAAATGTGTGCTTTGATGTCTATAACTGAGGGCATATCGATTATTACTGAAAAAATTTACCCAAATCGTTTCATGCATATTCCTGAGCTTCAAAGAATGGGAGCCGATATCGCCATTGAAGGATCTAGTGCTATTATCAAAGGTCCACGCCCTTTTTCAGGAGCGCCTGTTATGGCTTCCGACTTAAGAGCCTCTGCTGCTCTCATCCTAGCCGGACTCGCTGGTAAAAACACAACTTGGATTCAGCGCATTTATCACTTGGATCGTGGTTATGAATCGTTTGAAACAAAACTCTCAGCACTAGGGGCAAAAATTGAACGCCTTTCTGAAAAAGATATTCCCAACGACTTATTAGATACTTAAATTGTCTGTTGAAGTTGCCCTCTTTATCTGTCTAACTTTTTTCATGGCCGAATCGGATACAGAAATTCCAAACAACGAGTCTTCAAAAATTGAAACTGCCTTAAATGCATCAACCGAATGCAATGATTCGATTATCCGTCCAAGTGCTTTAGAAGATTTTGCCGGTCAGGAAAAAACAGTTACTCGCCTTTCGATAATGGTTGGCGCTGCTCTATCTCGAAAAGAGCCTCTCAACCATATTTTACTCAGTGGCCCTCCCGGCTTAGGCAAGACTACTTTGTCTTTTATTCTCGGACATGAAATGGGGACACAAGTTGTTATTACTTCTGGCCCTGTCATTGATAAGCCAGCGGACCTTGCTGGATTGCTCACCAACCTAAATGAAGGAGACATTTTATTCATTGATGAGATTCATCGTATGCCCAAAACGGTTGAAGAATACCTTTATTCAGCAATGGAGGATTTTCGTATCGATATCATGATCGACCAAGGTCCAAATGCACGAAGTGTGCGACTCAACCTACCTAAATTTACTTTGATTGGGGCAACGACTCGTATCGGATTGTTAACCGCTCCTCTAAGAAGTCGCTTTACGCTTCAGTCTCGTTTAGATTATTACGACCTTAAAACTTTAGAAGGAATTATCCAACGTACCTGCAACATTCTTGATGTACCCTTCACTGATGACGGTGCTAAAGAAATTGCGAAACGAGCCCGAGGCACTCCAAGAATCGCCAATAATTTAATCAATTTCTGTAGAGATTATGCGATGCAAAAAGGCGATGGGGTCATCACGCAAGAACAAGCCAACAGTGCTCTTGAGTTATTAGAAATCGATCATCGCGGGCTCGATGAACTCGATAAAAAAATCCTTCGCATCATTGCAGATAATTACAAAGGCGGACCTGTCGGACTACGAACACTGGCAGTTGCGGTTGGCGAAGAAGCACACACCTTAGAAGAAGTTCATGAACCTTTTTTAATTCAAGAAGGCTATATTGCTCGCACTGCACAAGGAAGAATTCTTTCGGACAAAGGATGGCAGGTTACTGGAATCAGCCCTCCAGACTCTCAAGTATAAAACTTATTAGGCACTATGGGTAGAAATTCCGTTCATAAAATAAAGCGTACTCCAAGATACTCTCAACCATCGTCCGCGATCCTATTAGAAAATGAAGACGATGTCATGGATCTCATCGAACAAAAAGAGAAGCCCTTATTGCTCATACTCGAAGGGGTACAAGACCCGCACAATTTAGGTGCGTGTTTACGAACAGCTTCGGGCGCTGGCGTGCATGCAGTCATCGCTCCAATCAAAGGCGCTTGTGGAATCACCGATACGGTCAAAGACATAGCCTGTGGCGGGGCTGACGAAGTACCCTTTTTAAAAGTAAAAAATATTTCGAGCTTCATTCGTAAACTTAAAGATAAGGGAATACAAATTGTTGGGACATCTGATCGTGGATCCGATAGTTTGTATGACGTAAACTTAAATCAAGGGACTGCCATTGTCTTGGGAAGCGAGGGTTGGGGACTGCGTAAGATTACAGGTGAACTCTGTGATTGCTTAATCTCTATTCCTATGGCAGGTAAAGTAGATTGTCTGAATGTTTCAGTTTCTGCAGGGGTATGTCTCTACGAAACGGTTCGCCAAAGACTCTAAATTCATCGCCTTTTTAACCATCATTGCTTAACCATTTTAGAATTTATTACTATCCGTATGATTCAAACTATTTTAAAAAATACAGATACATTAATCGGACAAAAATCTCTTGAAGAAAAATTGAAATCAGGTCGTCCTTTAAAAATCAAACTGGGCGTTGACCCTACTCGCCCTGATTTAACCTTTGGGCATTTGGTTGTTTTCAATAAGCTTAGACAATTTCAAGAGCTTGGACACGAAGCTAATCTCATTATCGGTGATTTCACCACTTTGATTGGGGATCCGTCAGGTCGCTCATCCACTCGTCCTGTTCTTTCTAAAGAAGAGATTAAGGAAAATGCCAAAACTTACCTAGACCAAGCCTTCAAAATACTGGACGAAAAGAAAACCAAAGTACACTACAACAGTGAGTGGTTCGGGGAAATGGGCTTTGAGGATTGTTTGCAGCTTGCACGAAAAATGACGGTTGCCCGTATGTTAGAAAGAGATGATTTTTCTAAACGCTTTGCTTCAAATGCACCAATTTCTATTATTGAATTCCTTTATCCGTTAATCCAAGGCTATGATTCTTTAATCTTAGATGCCGATGTAGAGATTGGGGGAACAGACCAATTATTCAATATGCTTGTGGGAAGGGCTTTGCAAAAAGATGCAGATAAATCAGAGCAAGCGGTGATCACAATGCCTCTTTTAGTCGGACTTGATGGAACAAAAAAGATGTCTAAAAGTGCGGACAACTATATCGCCTTCACCGATTCCCCTAAAGATATGTTTGGGAAAATTATGTCAATTGATGACACGACTATGTGGACCTATCATCAACTTCTGCTCGAGACACCGGAAGCTTCAATTGAAGCGATGAAGCAGGAACACCCAATGCAGATAAAAAAGAATTTGGCGAAAAGCTTAGTCGGCCAATTTTATTCGGAAAGCATTGCCGAAAATGAATTAGCTCAATTCGAACAAGTATTTTCAAAAAATAAAATTCCTGACGACATGCCCACATTCAAATGGGAGCAACTCAGCGAAAATTCTGATGCGGATTTAATCACAAACATTATGCACGAAACAAAGCTTTTTGAGAGCAAAGGTGCGATTCGTCGACTAATTGCTCAAGGTGGTGTAAAGATGAATGGAGAAAAAATCACAGACCCTCAAAAAGCTATCACTCAAGGTGAAGAAGCAATGGTGATTCAGGCAGGTAAGCGAATATTTTTTAAATTACTTGAAAAGTAATAAAACTATTGCTTGTTAACGCATAATTCATTGACTTTCAGTAAGGATAGGCGAAAACATATAATACATTATTTTTAAAATCTCCAATACAAGTGATAGGACTACTTTCTAACGATATCGGCATTGACCTTGGAACAGCAAACACACTCGTTTTTGCTAAGGATAAAGGTATTGTACTCCGTGAACCCAGCGTGGTTGCTATCTACACAAACAGTAAAAAAGTTTGTGCAGTTGGAGCTGAAGCAAAACGTATGCTTGGACGTACTCCAGGCAATATCACTGCCATTCGCCCGATGCGCGATGGAGTGATTGCAGACTTTGAAATCACTGAAGCCATGTTGCGTTATTTCATTGGCAAAGTGAATCGCAAGAAAACTTTCATTGCACCAAGAATAGTTGTAGCTGTGCCATCAGGAATCACTGAAGTGGAGCGACGTGCGGTTAAAGATTCAGCTATTCGTGCTGGTGCCCGAGACGTTGTATTAATTGAAGAGCCAATGGCTGCCGCAATAGGTGTTGGTCTTCCAATTGACGAACCATCCGCAAACATGATTGTAGATATTGGTGGTGGTACCACTGAGGTCGCAATTATCTCACTAGCTGGAGTGGTTTATACAAAAAGCATTCGTGTAGGTGGCGATGAAATTGATACCGCAATTATTAATTATATGAAACGTTCTTATAATTTGATGATTGGCGAGCGTACTGCCGAAGCGATTAAAATGACCATCGGCTCTGCATTTAAACTCGAAGAAGAATCATCAATGGAAGTTCGTGGACGTGATTCTGTAGCAGGCTTACCCAAGACAATCACCATTACGTCTGAAGAAATTCGGGAAGCTTTATCCGATACAATTTCTGCGATCACTGATTTAGTGAGAAATGCTCTTGAAAGATGTCCTCCTGAATTATCGGCCGATTTAGTGGATAGAGGATTTGTCCTTGCTGGTGGCGGTGCATTGATTCGTGGCCTAGATCAATACTTGAGTGATGCGACAGGTCTACCAGTCATCATTGCCGAAGACCCACTCAGTGCAGTTGCCAATGGTACTGGAATGGTGCTACAAGATTTAGCACTATTATTGAAAGATATTGCTGAAACAGGGAGAGGATAAAGACAGTGGCGCGAATTCGCCTCGATAGACT
>WTIG01000002.1:0-11404 GCA_011522825.1 Puniceicoccaceae bacterium | reverse complement strand
ACAAAGCCGAAATCAATCGCTTAGAGTCTATTTTAAATTTACCCAGTCGAGATCACTTTCGCTATGAACTAGCCCATGTGATTCAAAGAAATATGGGAAGCTGGTGGCAAACTATCCGAATTAACAAAGGTTCTAAGCATGGCATTCAAAAAGGTGATGCTGTTATTTTTATTGGCGGTGTTGTTGGGCGTGTCGCCAAGACAAATTATTACACAAGCCAAGTGGATTTGCTCTCAAACCATTCATTTAGAATATCCGCATCCTTTATTAATGATAATCGTCCATTATTTTACCAAGGAAAAGGAACTGATTTATGGGGTCAGCCAAAAGGCAGAATCAAAAATGCACCACAAGATTTAACGACTGATTCTGCACGACCACTTCAATTGGTAACAACTGGCTTAGGTGGCACTTTCCCAGAAGGAATAACCATTGGTCGGGTTCCGTGGCTTGAGCCAGATAATACAGGGATGTTTCAAGCAGGTGAAGTTCAGTTAGACAAACGGCTCCTAGGCATCAAAGAAGTCGCTGTTTTAATTCCATTTAATCGAATTGAAAGTATAGATCATGATTTTTGATAAACGAAGCTTACTTCTTTTTGCCTCAAATGTACTTTTGCTTCATCTTATGCTTTTGATCAATAGCAGCATTACTATTGCTGGATTCAACCTCTTCATACTTGGCCCTATGTTTATAATTGCACCTCTCTACCTCAGGGCTGATCAATTTTTTATCACTACAGTGCTAACAGGGTTTTGGGTAGATGCGGCACTCCCTACCCCCTTTGGTTTGGTCACACTATTAATGCTAACCATCGGCTCTTTCATTCTATTAATCCGTCTTCGATTTCGTGCAGAGAAAAATTTTCATCCTTCGTTACTCGCACACATTGCCAACTTGATTACAGGGGCAACACTTTTTTATTTCAGTGTTAGTAATAGCTTCTCTGATTTTTTTATCCTTCTTTCTACTAGTTTTATTGAACTAGTCGCATCCCATCTCGCTCTTCTTTTTATCGCTCCTTGGTTCTTTAATTTTCAGCGCACACTTTTTTCAATTTTTGAAACAAAAACAGAACCTGAATCTTTACCCTTTGTTTAAATAGTTATGGAAAATTATGACGTTAAACGTAGGGACAATCCAAGAATACTTTTATTCTTATGGCTGAACTTAATTCTAACGGCTCTTTTACTTCTCGGCTTAGCTAGACAACAGTTTCTAAAAAAAGATACCTATGAAGATATGGAACGTCGTCAGACAGAACGCCGCATCTTTCTTCCTGGACCTAGGGGCGATATCTACGACCGCAATGGAAACTTGCTTGTAGGAAATCGTCCTCATTATTCAGCTAGTGTTATTCTTGATGATTTAAGACCTGAATTTCGAAAAGAATATTCAAAGCTCATTCGAAGTGCACGCGCACAAATAGAAGCAGAAAGTCTGGATAAAAAATCACCGACTCGATTGCCTGATTATTATCAATTAAAGTGGGAAGCTCGTACCAACGTCATCCAAAAATATCTAGATATCATTGAATCGGTGACCCAGCGAAAAACGTCACTAAAAGAAAGTAAAATCATTCGCCACTTTAATGAACAGCTATTACTACCCTTGCCTCTAACGCAAGATTTAAGCGCTTCAGAATACGCTCAACTGATTGAACGACTTCCCGTTCATTCTCCGATCAATATTCACACCAGCTCCGCAAGGTACTACCCATTCAAAGAATTCGCCGCCCACACCTTAGGCTATGTTCAAAATGTAAACCCTGATTTAAGCCTGCTACCTAAAGATGGGATCAAAAATTTCACCTATAAAACAAAAATCGGGAAGACCGGGATTGAGAATACTTTTAACCATCAACTAAAAGGGCAAAATGGCTATGAGATATGGCAAGTTGATCCGCTGGGCTATCAAAACAAACAATTAGAACTCAAACCTCCTAAGCAAGGAAATGACTTAATTATAAGTCTCGATATTGAATTACAAAAAGTTGCTGAAATTGCCTTAGGGAATCGTACTGGAGCCGCTATTGCTCTCGATGTTGAAACAGGAGAAGTTCTGACCTTAGCCAGTCATCCAAACTTTGATTTAAATGACCTAAGCCCCTATATTCCTCAAAACACCTTTAATAAGATTAACGAAGCGGGTGCTTGGCTAAATCGCTCCGTTCAACTTTCCTATCCGCCTGGATCAACGTTTAAATTAATCACTGCGATTGCTGGTTTGAAAGCGGGGCTTATCGATGAATCAACCACTGTAAATTGCCCAGGCGTTTATCGAGTCGGTAATCGTATTTATCATTGCCACGCAAAAAATGGACACGGAGAAGTTGATTTAGAAAAGGCGATCGCTGCTAGTTGTAATGTCTTCTTCTATGATATTGGACTTAAATTAGGTATTGATAAAATTAATGCTGAAGCAAAACATTTTAATTTAGATCAACCAACGGGCATTGAGTTGCCTTATGAAACTAGACGCATTGTTATACCCAGTAAATCTTGGAAGCGTGAGACCATTGGCGATGGATGGACTCCTGGTGACACCGCAAATACCGCAATCGGACAAGGCTTTCTTTTAGTCACTCCACTTCAAATGGCCTGCACCGTTGCTTCTATTGCTCGTGATGAAACGCTGACTCAACCCACACTCAAGGCGGTACCAAGAAACGACTCTGAAAATCATTTACAAAATAATCTTTCATCTGGACTCACTCCTGATCAACGGAAGCTACTACTAAATGGGATGCAAGGCGTCACCAGCTCAATTGGCACTGGTCGATTAATTCATATTAAAGACCTACCTATTGCGGGGAAAACAGGAACTGCTGACTTTAGAGCACATGGCAAAGAAGTAAACCTAGCATGGTTTGTCGGATTTGCCCCTATCAATAATCCGAAAATTGCTTTGGCTATAATGGTTGAAGGCACGAAGGAATCTGATGATTATCACGGAGGCTCAACAGCGGGCCCAATCGCTAAAGATTTATTTCTTGCTTACCAAAAGAAATATTTAAAGCGCTAAAGCTTTCGAATGTCCGCATAGCCACCGCTTTCCTTTTCTAATAAACGAGGAAATGCCTCTATCAACTTTTTAGCACATTCATATCCCGAAGGCATCGCTTCAGTTCCTTTAGCTGCTTTCAAAATCTCAATTGGCGTGTAACGTGGGTCTTCTGGTAGACTCGTCAAATAATCCTGCATAGCCGTATCGACTAAGCCGGGCGCAAACGATGTGAAATGCGTGGAAGGGCATTCTCCTGCATACAATTTTATCAGCATATTTAAAGCCGCTTTTGATAAACTATAGCCATTCCAGCCACGACTGCCCGACAATGATGCGCCCGATGATATACCAATGACCTGCTTAATCAATCGATCTTCAGCTAAACACGCATCTAAAATCCATTTATTCGACCAGACATTGATTTCCATTATCTCCTTCAATGCCTCCATCGAACAATCTTGTATGTCTTTGATTTTTCCAAGTACCCCAGCATTGAGAATCACACAATCAAACGACTCAATGCCCTGAATCCATTGATAAAATTTTGGCTCGCTTTCCGTTTGTTCAGAAAGGTCTAAATCACAAAAGTTCAACCCTTGTTCAATTAAATCTTCAGGACTTCGGCGACTACAGCCATACACTTCTGCCCCCATCTCTAAATAGCATTTAGCTAAACCATGTCCTAATCCAGAACTCACCCCAGTAATTAATATGCGTTCCTTATTCATTGCTTTCTATTGTTTTGTTTCACCTCTCCAAGTAAATGCATGACATAAAGCAACGGCTGATGCATCGGATTCATCATACGCTTCTTTAAAATCAACATTCAAAAATCGTCCCACCATTTTCGCTACCTGCTCCTTACTCGCTCGCCCATTCCCGACAATTGCTTGTTTAATTCTGAGTGGTGCATATTCAAAAACAGACAATCCTCGCATAGCAACAGGAGCAATCGCAGCACCTTTTGCAGCACCCATAATTTGTGCCGTTTGAAAATTCTGAACGTAAATCGTCTGCTCAACTGCAACATGATCTATACTATGACTGTTGGCCAAGCTTTCTACTTGCTTCGCAATTTCCCCAAGACAATCCATCATCGTATATTTCTTGGCTAACTTTAAAGTCACCCTGTCTAATAATTCTGCCGCCCCCTTTTTATAACGGATAACAGCAAATCCTGCCCCACGCAAACTAGGATCGATTCCTAAAACCACACCTGAAAATGATTCGCCTAAAGACGATGGATCTAAACTATTCGAAACAGCCTTTGGACTGCTTGCTTTCTTTTCGAGGTAATCTGCCCACAGTTTGCGATTCGATTTTTTTGCCATAGACAAGTCACAACATGCATATAATTGAAACAAAAACAATTTTTATATGACCACGGCTTGCATCTCTTAAAATAAATTACAAAGATGTTTTTATGCGATGGAAATGCATATGCTCTTACAAAGGAACTGATTTTGGCGGTTGGCAATTTCAGCCCACGGGAAACGGAGTGCAAAACCATCTTGAATCTGCTCTCAGCTCAATCCTTGATCAGCCGATTCGAATTCATGGCTGTAGTCGAACGGATGCGGGTGTTCATGCTCATGGACAGTGTTTTCATTTTGATGGCGATTGGTCGCACTCTACGAACAAATTAAAACGAGCACTCCACTCCTTACTCGATAAAGCCATACGCATTGAAAAAATCACTTCAGTTTCAGAAAACTTTCATGCCCGTTTTTCCGCGATTAAAAAAAGCTATGTTTATACTATTTATTTAGATCGTGCTCCCCCCATTGAAGAAGCTTTTGTTTGGTCCTGTCGAGATACCCCTATTGATTTTCAATCGATGCAAATGGCCAGCCAGCATTTTGTTGGCAAGCAGGATTTCACCGCCTTCAGTGCGGTTCACGCAAAAGACAAAGACCCAAACCCCATTAAAGAAATCTACTCTTTAGAGCTTAAACAGCATGGCCCTAAAATTACCGTCACGATTACAGGAAGTGGCTTTCTCTATAAGATGGTCCGAAGCATTGTTGGCACCCTTTACGCTGTTGGCAGAAATCGACTCACACCAGAAGACGTACTTCACATCCTCCACTCAAAGAAACGCACAAATAAAATTGTAACGGCTCCAGCAAGTGGATTATCCCTCAAAAAAATCTTTTACAAATAAGCCTACCTTAAAAGGTTTATCTTTAAGCGCTATTAAAGATATCTTCTTTCCTAGAAGTTGTATTCAATGCAGCGGCCCCGTTGAAGAATCTCCCTACCAGTACATCTGCAAAACCTGCTCCCAATTTTTGGTCCTTGCTCATCCACCCAACTGCAAAATATGTGGCTATCCATTTCTTGTGGATAAGATATTATCTAAAAACTGCCCGCATTGCGCAGAATTAACTCCGAGTTTCTCACGAGGCTATACCCTCTGCCTCGCCAAAAAAACCGGTCGCCAATTAATTCATAACTTAAAATATAACAACGGACTCTACTTAAGAAAAGATTTAGAAACGATTATCCATCAACTCCCCCATTTGAGAAAAATTTGCCAAGAGGCTATTTTAGTCCCGATCCCCCTTCGCCCAACGAAGCTTCGAGAGCGAGGATTTAATCAAAGTCACACTTTCGCTCAAGTGTTACAAAAAACACTGAATGCAAATATACAGATAGAAAATGCACTCAATCGTACACGATTCACCCGATCTCAAAGCACCTTATCTAGAGAACTAAGAAAGAAAAATATTCGTAAGGCTTTTGCACTGTCTCCGAATATTAATCTGGATTTAAAGAAAAAATATATTTTAGTTGATGATGTATTTACTACAGGTTCGACCGCTAATGCCTGTGCGAAAGTACTAAAAAAAGCAGGAATACGCTCAATCGAACTTATCACACTTGGATACGGATAAATGTTGCTTTAATTAAAACTCTGATAAAAATTTAGAAATATGGCTATTTTTGGAAAACCACAGTACTCGACGGTCACCGTCAAAAAGAAAGACATTCCTAAGGACGTATGGACTAAATGTCCGAAGACGAATGAGATTATCTACAACCGAGTTCTCAAGGAAAACTTGATGGTTGTTCCTAATAGTGATTACCACTTTCCTTTAGATGCTCGTACTCGTATCGCTTCCCTACTCGATGAAGGCTCGTTTCAAGAGCAAGATGCGAATATCCGCTCTCTGGATCCGCTTAAATTTACTGCAACGGCTAATTATAAAGATAAGATTAAGCAAAATCAAAAAAAGACCAATGAAACAGATACGGTAATCAGTGGAGAAGGAACTATCCACGGCATGCCCGTAAATATTGCTGTCATGGATTTTAGATTTATGGGCGCTAGTTTAGGCTCAGCTGCTGGTGAAAAAATCACTCGTGCAATTGAAAACGGCTGCAAAAATAAAAACCCAGTTATTATTATATCTGCATCTGGCGGTGCCCGTATGCAAGAAGGGATTTTAAGCTTAATGCAATTAGCGAAAACCAGTGCCGCTCTCGCAAGATTATCTGATCTTAAAGTTCCTTTCATTTCAATTTTAACCAATCCAACAATGGCTGGCGTTATGGCTAGTTATGCCTCTCTCGGTGATGTGATTCTTGCAGAACCCGAAGCCCTTATTGGATTTGCGGGTCCCCGTGTGATCAAAGAAACCACACAGCAAGATTTGCCTAAAGGATTCCAAACTTCAGAATTCTTGCTCGAGCATGGTCTCATTGATAAAATTGTACATCGTCATAAAATGCGTGATACAGTCGGCCGATTGCTCACTGCTTTTGGAACCAAAGCATCTTAACGTTTTCAGTGCCTGACATGCACGATTTAAACAGCGTCACCGAGTTCCTTTATTCCTTAAGAAATAGGGGCTCTAAATACGGCTTAGAGCGAATGGAAGCCTTAGCTGAATCGATTGCAAATCCTGAAAAACGATTTTCCTCGATTCATGTCGCAGGCACCAATGGGAAAGGTTCTGTCTGCGCAATGCTAGAGTCTATCTATCGCTCTAACGGCTACAAAACAGGACTATTCACTTCGCCCCATTTAATTCGACTCAATGAACGGATCCAAATTAATCGCATTCCTATTAGTGACTTAGACCTTGCTACTTATGTAAATGAATTAAGGTCTCAATGTGACGAACAATTTAGCTCCGACAACTACCCATCCTTCTTTGAATTCATGGCCGCCATTGCTTTTCAACATTTTGCGAAGGAAGCTGTGGATATTGCTATCATTGAAACAGGTCTAGGCGGAAGACTGGACGCTACCAATATACTAAGCCCTGAATTGTCCATCATTACCAGTATTGGCAAAGACCATACTGACATCTTAGGCGATACGATTGAAGCGATCACTCGAGAAAAGGCAGGCATTATAAAACCCAATGCCCCTGTCCTGATTGGCAATCTCCCAGATATTTCAAAAAGCATTATAAAAGACAAAGCCAATGACTTAAAAACAGAGTGCTATACTTTAGAAAATTATCTAGAAAAAGAGTCATTGCCCACAACTAATCTCGAGGGAACGTATCAAAAGCAAAATGCGGCCCTTGCCTCCTATGCCACAGAAATCCTCTGCAAGCGTTTCCCAATAAAAAATACCAATGGGCTAAACCAAGTAGAATGGAAAGGTCGTTGGCAAAAACTTAAATTAAACAGGCAAACTCTCATTCTTGATTCCACTCACAACACTGAAGCCTGTTTACAGCTAGAGGAGAATCTTTTTAAGCACATCGCAGAATCTGGCAAAAAGCCGATTATTGTTACTGGTATTCTAGGGAATGAACGTGCTCAAGACATAATGCCTCTGCTGAGTCAAAACGCTCATTCACTCTACCTCGTAGAGCCCAATCAGCCTAGAAGTTGTTCTGCAGAAGCTCTTGCTGCTATGATTCCAAAATCACAATCGGTAGCTACTATACCCAGTCAGCTAGAAAAACTTTTCTCAAAAGACTGCTGCCATATCGGTGATGAAAATGATACCATTCTGATCACGGGATCAATCTATTTAATCGCCGAAGTCCTGACTCTATTAGAAGGACATGAGGAAGACCGCATAGGGCAGGACTTAATTTAGCTAACTAACCTAGAGGGGAAATTTTCCTTAGGCGTTTTCGGCAACTAAATTATAAAATTCGGTAAACAAAGGGTCAGCATCATTCGGGCCTGGTGCGGCTTCTGGGTGGTACTGAACCGAAAATACAGGACGGTCTTTCAAGCGTAAGCCCTCAACAGTTTCATCATTCAGATTAATTTCTGTGACGATTGCTCCACGGTTTTCTAACTGCTCTTTTGTTGAAGCAAAACCATGATTTTGCGAAGTAATTGAAACACGATCCGTTTCTAAATTCTTCACAGGTTGATTGCCTCCACGATGGCCAAATTTTAATTTAAAGGTTTCTGCCCCAAGTGCATGAGTGATAATCTGATGCCCTAAGCAAATTCCAAAAGTCGGATATTTTTCAATTAAAGTGCTGACTGTCTTGTGTGCATAATCCACTGCAGCAGGATCGCCAGGCCCATTCGATAAAAAGACCCCATCTGGACTAAATTCTTCAATGGCTTCTGCGGATGTGTTGGCAGGAAACACTCGCACATCAAAACCATGTCTTTGCAGTTTTCGATAAATTGAATATTTTGCCCCAAAATCAAGTGCGGCAACAGTGAAGCGTTTATCTCTAGTGAGATGGTTCATCACTAGATCAGTTCCTGTAACGGTAAAACACTTAGATTCCTTATGCTCTGGGTCCCAATCGTATTCAGATTTTGCTGTCACTTCTTTAACAAAATCGACTCCAATTAAACCTCCAAAGTTTTTCGCCATTTCGACTGCTTGCGCATCACTAATATCTTCCGTAGAAATACACGCATTTAAGGCACCGCTCACTCTAAGCTTCTTGGCAATCGCTCGAGTATCAATCCCCTCTACTCCTGGAATAGAAGCATCTGCTAAATAAGTTTCTAGAGAAGTTGTTGCTCTCCAATTGCTGACGACTGGACTTAATTCTCGAACAACAAAACCTTTTACCTTAGGTCCGTCTGATTCCACATCGGCTTCGTTGATGCCATAATTTCCAACCTGCACTGCAGTCATGGTGACAATCTGAGAAAAATATGAAGGGTCTGTAATAATTTCCTGATATCCCGTTAAGCTAGTATTAAAACAACACTCGCCAACGGAAGTAGCAATCGCTCCAAAGCCTTTTCCTCGGAAAACAGTTCCGTCTTCAAAAGCTATTACACCTGAAATTTTATTATTACCCATATTGTATACAGTACTGAAAATAAAAATATTCATTCATGCAAATTAAATTATTCCTCTTTTGTATTTATTCTTTTTTATCCGTTGAATTTCTCGGATTTTCTAGTATGGATAAACTATTGGAGTAAATTATGCACACGTCTGAGTTTTTCGAACAAACTACCATTCAAGATCCTTGGTCAGAAGTCCCTGCCGAAGATTGGAATAATTGGAAATGGCAGCTTAAAAACCGAATCACCTCTCTGGAGCAATTAGAATCACTACTTGATTTAAGTCCAGAAGAACGAGAAGGCTGTTTATTAGCCAATAAGAAACTATCTTTAGCTATCACTCCCTATTTTTTCAATTTAATCAATCGTTCCGATCCTCAAGACCCAATCCGACGACAAGTCATTCCACGAGTTGAGGAAACTATTACCCAAGAAGGCGAACTCCTTGATCCAGTGGGCGAAGAAGGTAGCTCTCCAGTTGAGGGTATCGTTCATCGCTACCCAGATAGAGTTTTATTTTTAGTCACAGACCGATGTGCCGCTTATTGTCGCTATTGCACTCGTAGTCGCCTGGTTTCTAATGCCCAAGATTACAACTTTCACCCGAAATATGATGCTGCATTAGACTATATTCGCAAGAATCCACAGATTCGTGATGTGCTGCTCAGTGGAGGCGACCCCTTGCTATTATCCAATAACAAACTGGATAAGCTACTAGGAGAATTAAAAGCGATTAAGCATGTTCAATTCGTAAGAATTGGGTCGAGAATCCCTGTATTTCTTCCTCAAAGAATCGACTCCGAACTCTGTGAGATTTTTAAGAAACATGGTCCAGTCTGGCTCAGCATTCATACAAATCACCCCAATGAATGTACTGATGATCTGCGAAAGGCCTGCGAACGATTAGCTTTTGCTGGAGTTCCTATTGGCAACCAATCTGTGTTACTGAAAGGCATCAACAATCAGGCTGAAATTATGCGAACACTGATTCATAAATTACTAATGATGCGAGTTCGCCCCTATTACCTTTATCAATGTGATTTAATTAATGGAAGTGCGCACCTCAGAACGGATCCAAGGGAGGGAATTGCCTTAATTCAATCCCTACGAGGCCACACTACTGGCTATGCCATTCCACAATTTGTCATCGATGCTCCTGGGGGTGGTGGCAAGATCCCAATCAACCCAAACTATATCGAGTCTATCACTGAACACGCTATTATCATGAAGAATTATGAAGGGAAAACATGCCAATATCCCCTCCATCAGAAAGCTTCAGCCAATAGTGTTCAGTATCCTGATGTTATTGAGCCTATGCTCACCTAAGCAAAACACGCATCAGCGACTTGGCTGATTCAAAACCAAACGAACTGAATCTAATCGTAAGTTTGCCTGATCGATATATTTCAGCACCTCACGCAATTCTTCTTCAGCGGTTTTTAATTCTCGCTCCGATATATTTGCATTCACTTTTTTAAGCTCAAAAAGACGCTCATATTCTTTGCCCAGTACTTTCTTAGCCATACTTGAAGCTAATCCGATTTCTTTTTGTCGCCCCTTTTCGGCAAAGGCCAGAGCGGACTCTAATAATTTCGGGAACAAGGACCGAAGTAATTCCGTACTGTCCTTTACATGAAAAGCCTCTTCGTTAATCACTTTAGATTGAAGGTCTTTTAACGATAAAAGCTCCGATATATTTTTACCTGAGATATCGACTAATACTCGTAAAGGCAAAGGCGGCAAAAAGCGATCTACGTGTAACTTCAATGGAGCCACACTTTCCAAGATAAAAATGCACTCGATAAACAAGACAGGGACCTGTGCATCAAATTCCTTAAAGCGAACAATGCCCGCATTGCCAAATTCTCCTCCCACCATTAAATCCATAGCACCTCGAACCATCGGGTGATCCCAGGTTAAGAAAGTCATATCTTCACGACTCAAAGCCGTTTTCCGATTAAAACTCAAAGTCATTCCTTCTTCAGGTAAATTTGGAAACGACTCTGTATACAAATGCTCTGGCTTAACGAAATATTTTTGTGACTCTAATCGCTCCACTGTAACCCCAAAAAATCAAACAACTGGTGCATCAAAGATTCTAAATTTGAGTCCTTATCTGTAGCACTTATCAACTCGACTAACTCTTTTGCCTTCTTGG
>WTIG01000092.1 GCA_011522825.1 Puniceicoccaceae bacterium | reverse complement strand
TTCAGCTAAAATAGACTCTGGATCGTCTTTATATCGTGCCTGCCTTAATGTTGCGCAGTGGTCAACATTCACACCCAATAAAATTGTATTTGTAGACATAATTTATCAATATCTAAAGGATAGATTTTTTCCAATCAACAAGAATTACTCGAGAAGTCTTTACATTATTCCAGGTATTCCATTCTAAGCGTACCGCTAAATCCAACGGCTCATTGGCTTCTGGCATTGATTCAAAATTCCAAGCGATTCCCTCAATTGTCTTTTCTGGTTGATGCTTTTGTATTAAAGTGAACCGTTTGTGTATCTTTGCAAATGTCATTGCCTCTTCTTTGAGCATCACTCCCTTCAATCCTAAAATCGGCTCTGGATTCATTTGCCCATAGGGCTCCAATAGAGACAGTTCCTCCATCAATTCGTCGCCCAAATCTTCAAAATCTATCCAACAAGCAATATCTAATTCAGGCTCTGGAATGCCATCGGGATAAAAGCAGGTCATCGCCTGATTAAACGCTTTTGAAAAGGCCTCGAGATTTCGTTCCGATAATTTCACGCCCACTGCCATTGGGTGTCCTCCCCAGTTTTCAAGATGCGGCTCACATTCGGTTAATACTTTCACCAAATCGACCCCTCCGACACTACGCCCAGAACCTTTAATCATGTCCCCCTCGTTGCCTAAAATTAAACAAGGGCGATTGAGTTTGCGACTGATACGACTGGCAACAATCCCAACAACTCCAGGATGCCATTCTTTATCATGCAAAATGTACGCTAGCTGATCGGTTTCAAAATCACTTATCTGCAACTCCGCCGCTTCAACCATTTTTTTCTGAATCGTCTGTCGTTCATTATTTAAATCACCAAGCTGTTTAGCAGACTTTTGAGCAAATTCAGCTTCATCGGTTAACAATAATTCCACAGGTAAAGCGCCATCCGAAAGCCTTCCCGAAGCATTGATTCGAGGAGCCAGTCTAAAAGACACATCCGAACTACTCAATGTTGATAAATTTGAGACCCTACTCTCTTTAAGGAGCGCAAGCAGTCCCTTGCGTTTGTTGTTCCTGAGATGATGCAATGCATATTTAGCTAGTATGCGGTTTTCTCCTTGTAAGGGAACTAAATCAGCAATCGTTCCTAGGCCAGCAAGGTCAATAATTTGACTCAATTTTATATCATTTGCGATAGGGTCATCAAAGCCTCGTCTATATTTGATAAGTCCGTGCAAAAATTTAAATACCAAGCCCGCAGCCGACAGATTAAACCAGCCTTTATTTTCTTGTCCTACATCATTTACATGGGGATTGATCAAAAGTGCATTTTCAGAAAGTTCAGTCGTTAATTGATGATGGTCGATAATGAGTACAAAAATACCCAGACTCTTTAAGTAATCGATTGATTCTTTGGAATTTGTCCCACAATCCACAACAATCATCAAATCTGGACGACTGTTTTTCAATCCACGATCAATTGCTTCACGAGTGAGCCCATAGCCTTCTGATAAACGATACGGGACACAGTAACTTGGATCTAACCCATATTCACGAAGAATGCTGACCATTTGCACAATGGAAGAAATGCCATCAACATCATAATCACCAAAAATAAAAATTGAGGCCTTCTGATCGATAGCCTGACTTAAATACTCAACCCCTTCTTTTAAATAACTAACTTCAAAGGGGTCTGATAAACTTTTTAAGGAAGGCTTTAAAAATAATTCCGCTTCTTCTTTATTTTTAATCCCCCTAAGTGCTAGTAATTTCGACAGTATTTCCGAAATGCCAAATTCTTCAGCCAAAGAGTCTAAGCAATCAGAAGCGTGATCATTGTTTACTTTCCAGAGCATATAAAAAAAGGTTGTGAACCCTCTTCAAAAATAGAAGGCACTTTAAGGGTCAATCAATGACTAAATCGGAAATTAACAAAAAGAAAATTAACTTTCCTGTTCGTCCCAATCATAAGACCTAGGCTTATGCTCTCTTGCTTCAACCAATCTTCTATCGCCTTTATGCCAGTAGTAAAAAATCGGACTCGCAATAAAGATAGAAGAAAATGTCCCAGTGAGGATGCCTACAATGAAGACGAAAGAGAAATCAGTGATAATACCTGCCCCGAAAATATATAAAGAAACCGCAGCAAGCAAAGTCGTTATACTGGTTAGAATAGAACGCGCAAAGACACTATTAATCGCAAGGTTGATAATCGCCTTTAGGTTCATTCCTGGATTCATTTCTAATTCTTCTCGAATACGGTCAAAGACCACAATCGTATCATTAATAGAATAACCCACGATCATCAAGATAGCTGCAAGCATAGGTGCAGTGAACTGACCACTGACGAAAAAGCCCATGGAGCCAAGAAGCACAAATAGGCCAATCGTCATCAAGACGTCATGAATCGTTGCCACTACGGCACCCACTCCATATCCAATCTCAAAACGGAAAGCCACATAAAGCAATATCCCAACCAAGGCACACAGTACCGAGATTAATGCATTCATTTGAATCCCTTGAGAAACAGATGCCCCAATTTGATTCACGCCGACTTCGACAAAATTTGCTTGCGGGAAGGCACTTTGTAAAATGCTGAGTGCTTCTCGACTTTGATCAAAACGTGTTTGAATTTTAAGAATTTCCTTATCCTCACCCAGTAGTTTTTGATACGCTGGATTAAATTCGCCAACTGAAGCTAAGCCTTCGGCCTGCATTAAGTCTTCAATGGACACTTTCTCAGTGTATGCGATGGTCATTTCATCACCTCCAGTAAAATCAATGCCCAAAATAGAATCTTTTTGCGTCACTACACTAGAAACACCAACAATCACGATAATCCATGATAAAAGAAATGCGGGCTTTCTAAACTTAAAGAAATCAATCTTCTGCTTTGGCAATAAATTCAAGCCTAGTAATTGTTTCACCTTAAGCTTGTTGACTAATAAGTCGGCTAAGGTACGAGTGACAAAAAGGGCACAAAACACAGAGGCTACAATACCGATTGCCATGGTTAAACCAAATCCTTTAACGGGGCCTGTCCCGAGCCAGAATAAGATCAAGGCAGTGATCAAAGTTGTCACATTAGCATCTAATATTGTTGAAATCACTTTATTAAATCCATTCGTCAAACTCGACTCAGGAGATTTTCCGAGCAGTCGCTCTTCACGAATACGCTCTAAAATTAGAATATTTGCATCCACGCCCATACCTAAGGTAAGGACAAGTGCAGCTACTCCCGGCAAAGTTAAAGTAGCTCCCAAACTCGCTAAAATTCCTAATACTAAGATGACATTTGTGATCGCTGAAAGAACCGCAATCAATCCACCAAAGAAGTAATACAAAATCATAAATCCTACCACTAGGATACCGCCTAATTGAACAGCTTTGATTGAACTATTTCTAGTGTCTTCGGCTAAAGTCGGTCCGACCTCAAACATCTCATCAACAACTAATTCAACGGATAAAGGATTGTTTAAAACATTCGCCAAATCAATCGCTTCTCTTTGAGAAAAACTTCCAGAAATCTGTGCATTTTTGGATAAAGGTTCATTGATGGTTGGAGCTGAGTATAGCTTTCCATCAAGAACAATTGCTAATGGTTTATTCACCAATTTCTCAGTCACAAGGCGAAAACGCTTTGCCCCTTCTTCAGTCATCTCTAAATTGATTTGGAAGCCACCCGTTTGCGTCTGAGATGCAAATGCTGTTTTGATAATGTCTCCGGTTGCCTCAGGAATCTTTTTCACAAATCGAGATAGCTCGTACACTTCACCTGAACGGCGATCTTCAATCTCTTCAGTCAGTACCTCGTAGCCTGCTGGGTAATCTTCTATTGCGGTTGTTTCAGGAATCAAGCTTGGATGCACTTGTTTAAATTCAAGACGGGCTGGCTTTTTCAAAGCATCGACCACTTCTGGATTATCTTTAGTTGAAAGCCCTGCAATTTGAATCTCAATCGCATCATCGCCAACAGGACGGATGATAGGTTCTGCTACACCCATTCCGTCTAAGCGACCACCCATTATTTCAATAGCGTCTTTCAATTGCTCCGTTTGCTCAAAGCGACTCATGCCCTGATTGGCCCCTTCGTCCAGCTTTAGGGTGAAGCCTACGCCTCCTTTTAAATCTAAGCCCAATCGTAAATTACTCTGGGCCTCACTCAATAAATATTTCAGTAAAATCGAATTTCGCTTATTCTGATTTGGAATATCTTTTAAATTAATTTCTGGGAAAAATTCTGCATAATTTATGCCTTGTTCCCGACCGAGATCTCTTAGAGCAATGAAGAGCGTTGGCGACTCACCAGAACTCACCCGTGCGTTACCCGCTTCAAGCAATGTATCAAACTCCTCTAAATTAGCCGTAGCTTGACTCTCAATATAAGTGCTGAAAGGGCGATCCTGTATAGGGGATATACTAGCGTAGCACCATGCCAACAAGGCGATGATAAAAGAAAATTTCCAAAATAATTTACCAGTCATTATATGTCTCAATTAAAATTATTCGCTCTCTAGTTTCTTAGAGACGAAATTTTTTGCTAATTCAATTTTTGTATTATCCGCAATACGAACGATCAAACGATCTTCTTTCACATTAGTTACAGTGGCAAAAATACCACCACTTGTGACCACTTCGTCACCTGACTTTAATTCAGATAACATTTTTTCATGTTCTTTTTGGCGTTTTCTTTGAGGTCCAATAATCAAAAACCACATCCCTAAAAATAATAGGATCAGTGGCAAAAATTGTGCGAAAATATCTGTTGAACCAGTTGCTTGAGCAATCAAAATTGTCATAATAGTAATTTAAATTAAAATCGTTTAAAAAATGTTAAGGGTATTTACCAAGTCAGTTGGCTAGAAAATGGCAAGCCTTCACTCAAACCAAGAAAAAAATCTTTTCAACTTCAAAGTATTTGCACAGAACACATTTTATGATAGCTCATTTAAAATATTGGATCGAAGGTGCGCGTTTAAATACACTGCCTGCTTCTATGACACCTGTGCTTATCGCATCCGCATTGGCTTACTACGAAAATGGATTTCAACTCTTAGTATTTCTTTACTGTCTTGCCTTTGCTGTACTCGGCCAAATTGGCAGTAATTATGCCAACGACTATCTCGACAGTAAAAAAGGGGCCGATACCAAAGATCGCTCAGGGCCTAGGCGATTAGTATCCAGTGGACTACTTTCTGAGAATTCAATGCGATTGGCCGCTATTCTTGTCCTTACCAGTGCATTTTTAATCGGTCTGAATTTAATACCTTATGGTGGCTACGGCTTACTTATTGTTGGTCTGGCTAGTGTCTTTTTTGCCTACTGTTACACGGGTGGCCCTTACCCACTGGCTTATAATGCTCTAGGAGATATATTTGTTGTTCTCTTTTTTGGATTAATCGCTGTTTGCGTTACCTTCTATGTTCACACTTTAACCATGAACTGGCTCATCCTGCTAAATGCATTAGCCTGCGGATGCTTAACTAATAATTTATTAGTGATAAACAACATTAGAGATTGCGAAGAAGATAGAGCCTGTGGGAAGCGAACTACGATCGTTCTTTTTGGTAAAGGCTTTGGT
>WTIG01000023.1 GCA_011522825.1 Puniceicoccaceae bacterium | reverse complement strand
ATTTTGACATGAACCCATAACCGCAAGAGTCGGTAAAAAAATCTAAGGTTCCAAAGAATTGAACAAGTAGCGGCAAAAATAGAATTGCAGCGCTAACAAGTAATAGGCCTATAAAATCGCCTATGATTTTTATTGTCTTAATCATTTTGTTGATTCCTTTTGTTACTGTCTATTCCTTATAAATATACCATTTTTGTACATAACAAAATAAAAAAACACATAAAAACAAAGATTTATTTTAGCGGTAAAATTTATTTGATTTTCGACCGGGTACAATTTTTTTGCACACTTTTTGCCCTCCGTGGAAAAAGCTCAGACCCCCGTGGAAAAAGCTCAGACCCCCGTGGAAAAAGCTCAGACCCCCGTGGAAAAAGTTCAGCGCAACTTTGCAGACTGCAAAGCTCTAACCATCGCGTGTTTGAAATTTACGTTGTAATATTTTCGCAATCCTTGCTTGACGGCTTTCTCTGGATTATATCCGCCTTTGATATTAACAGATTTCTTTAATGCATATAGGACACGAGTTTGCTTGGCTCCCCTGCCAAACTTCTGGGCCATAAACTTCTGACCCTGCTTCTCAAAAACGAACCCCTTGCCTGAGTTCATAATGGTTTTCGGTTTTTGGGATTGCACAACTGCACCAGCCTTTGCACCAGCTTTTCGCCTTTTGACATTTGCTGTTATTGGTACGGCAATGCTTCTAGAGCTTACTGGGGTTTTAGCACCACCCCTTACGTGCTTTTCCATAAAGTCCGAAAATGCTGGTCTTCTTGCTCTGGCTACCGTTGTACCTGGAGGGGATGGTAAACTTGACCTTTGAATAGCAGCAATAGCGATACCAGTTTTTTTGATGTGGCTTACCTTACTGTTTCTAATTTGGTGAACCTGTTGAAACCATGCTTTGTTCTTGCGTTCGAAAAATCTGTCATATGCCATTTTCAAATCAATATCTCTCGCATTCTTCATAGATTTGTTTAAGGCAAGTGATGTTGCAAATGGCATCTGCTGTTTAGCCAGGTTATCTATCCTAGACTGCAATTCAGGTGCATTTGATTTGATCGACATTCTCATTTTGACCACTCCGTGGAAAAAGCTCACCTCCAGTGGAAAAGCTCAGACATACGGTAACATAAAAAAAGCCCCACGCAAAGCGCAGGGCAGTTAAGACAATAACGACAGGCGGAAGTAACAAAAGCAGTGCGACACCTGTCGAGCAGGGAGGGTATATGAATTGTCCAAATATACAATACCAAAAATATACAAAATTATCTAGTCTCTTCTTTGAGCGCTTTTGCCAGCGCTACGATCATAGATGGGAACTCTTTTATATCGACTTCAGCAACGAGCTGGCCGTCATAATAAATTTTCAGCAGATCAAAATGTACTGCCCAGCGCGTTTTATTTTCTTCTAAGCTCATCCAGTACATTCTCCGAAATTTTGTTGGCAAAGGTAGGCCTCATCATCGAATATAAAACTTCCTTGCTTTTCTACAAAGTCTCCAAGCTCTTTATAGCTTCTGCCTTTATGAAAGGTGCTTCCTATTCTAATTTCTAAATCTGACCACCATTGCATTCTATCTGGATGCTCTCTCCACATGGCTGCTAGTTGTGCTTCTGATTTAAGAAAGCAGCCATCACAATTTCCAGCGCCTTTCATTACCTGTAAATCAAATTCGTTATTAGACCAAAATTTATTTACATCATGCACAGTCATTTCAGCAGCAGCTAAAGGAAACCAATTTTCCCAGCGTTTATCTTTGGATGGTTTTATACGGTGTGATTCATCCTTACGAATGCCAACTGTGTTGAACCATTTTTTCCATCCATTGCGAACCAAATATCTTTTTATGGTCAACACTTTCATTTCTTGAGTGCAGTATCGAATTGCTT
The DNA here is from genome assembly GCA_011522825.1 of Puniceicoccaceae bacterium. GTDB lineage: Bacteria > Verrucomicrobiota > Verrucomicrobiia > Opitutales > Coraliomargaritaceae. Next base: position 3,725 of record WTIG01000023.1, on the reverse strand, counting down.
GGTTAGGCAAAAACCTATCAGATGCTTTCTTACGGATAGCTTGCTCAAACGGTTCTCCATTACGGCTGGCTGCGTTATGACTCACTATTTCGAATTTTGGTTTATGCTGAGTGTATTCTAGCCAGGTTATAGGCACGTTCCATCGATCTGAACACTCTTGCACAAAATCTAAGGTTTGTGGCATTTCGCGTCCTGTATTGGCAAACACAACTTTAGCACGATCCGGCAAGTCTCCATTTGCTTCTAGTATTTTGTGCAGCATGAAACCTGATGTTCTACCACCGCTGAAACTGATCAATACATTACCGTCAGGTAAGATAAATTTATTTTCTGCCATACTTCTTTTGTAATTCATATTTCCTCGCCAAGATCAATTGTCTTTCTTCCTCAGTCCATTTAGGGAAAATTTTATCATCGGTAACTCCGGTCACTTTTCTTCTATTCGCCAACCCATAAAGTTCGTCTAAATCTTCTATACTTTTTAGTGCGTCAACGAGTTTCATGTCCACCAGACCTCAAACATACGGGAAACAGGAAAACCCTAAAGGGTTTTTTCCTGCTTTCCCCTATAGTTTTGCTTTGCGATTTTTTTCCTGCATCTTTCCTCAATCTTTCCCCAATAGTGTTAAGTAATTGGTTCTACTCACTTTTTCATTCAGGAAAATTTCCCCAATCATTTCCTGTATCACATTATTGAAGGTTCTTTCGGATTCTCCGTATTTTTCCGCACAATCACGCTTTAAATCGGCTCTGGACACCCTCTCCTCATCGAATGATTTGAACGCTTCTAGCACCTGTTCTTTGCGGTCTACATCGTTAGATTTTTTGCTTGGACGGCTGTCATCTATCTTCAGCAGGGCCACACTTGTTGTCTCCGATCCATCTGATCCAACGAGATCCATTTGGGCATGAGCAAAGTTCATCGGCTCTGGGATCATGGCATCTTTCATCTTGGTGAATTTTACCTCGATCTTGACGGGCGCTTCCTCGCTCCACTTCTCCACCTTAAACTCAGAATCTACGGCGCCGAGAAGCGCAGAGCTGCCTCTGCTTCTATCTTTATTGCCGTGACCTGTATGATGCACGGCAAGCACTGTGCAATCATAGGCATCTTTCACAGAATCGATTGCCCTGATTGCAGCTCCCATAGCTTGAGTCGAGTTTTCATCAGCGGCTCCCAATGACCTGGCTAATGTATCAATCACGATCAATTCAGGCTCACCGAATTGTTCTACCATGCCATCAATCGTATCGATCAGCTCATTTACGCTTTCTTCCTCCGTAATAATAATAGATCGGCTGGATTTGAAGAACGGCACATCATCTAGCGAGATACCTTTATTCTTTTTCCAAGCTGCTGCCCTTCTGGCAAATCCGTTATGCCCCTCGCCGGCAATATAAAAGACTGTACCTTGTTTCACGAATTTATCATGGAAAGCCTGACCAGTAGCCACACATAAGGCCATATCTAGCACTAGGAACGTCTTACCAGCCGCTGGAGAGCCGAAACACACCGAAAACGTGTTAGCCTCCAGCATACCATCTATAAGCCACTCAGGCGCTTTAAAATCTAGATCGCCCAGCGGCACGAATAAAGGCTTGGGCAGTTTGACACGCTTTAGCTCTTTCTGTACGGCCAGTGTGCCGTGCTTGAGCATCACATCGTTCCAATCCCATCCTTTCTCTCTGGGAACCCTGTATGGTAAACCAGTTTCTTTTGCTGCCTTGATGCCAGCATCATCTGCATCAGCAGCCACCACAAATTTACATTCGGGTCTGGCTTCTTGCAGCAGTTTGGCAACTTTGGGTAAATTTCCGCTATTCAGGCAGAACACGCTGGGCCGTTTGGTGCTTTGATAAACCGATGCAGCAGTGGCATAGCCCTCTGACAAATAGCATAATCCTTCTAGCTGATTTCCAATGACGCTAAAATTTCCCTCAACTGGAGCACCTGTCTGAAACTTCTTTTTACCATCCGGCGTGATAGTTTGCTGATTTACGATCTTACCTTTGATATCCACAATGGGAACAACGATGTCTGATCCAATCTGTTTAGCTTTATACAGCTCGATGCCCTTGCGGATATGGTAAGGTTCTATGGGCTTGAAATCTTCTTTGGGTTCATACTTGAAATCACCGCGTTCATACTCCTGTAGCGTTGGAAGAGCGCCGTCTACACGCATCTCGTCAAAGATACCTTTGAAATCCCCACATTGCCGACAATTGACGCCAAGTTCGCCATTGTTCTTTTTATAGATCCAGAACCTGTCTTTGCCTCCACAGACTAAACACGGCCCGTGAAACTCACCTTTTTTTGTCTCTTTTAGACTGTATTTGTTTATTATTGTTGGTGAAAACTCCTCCCAGTATATCGGAGGGTATTTACTTTTGTTGTCCATATCTTGTATTATACCTCTATACCTTGCTCATTATCTGGTATGTCATGTCTAGGGCTAGTATTGTCTCCCAGTACTAGCCCTTTATTTTGACTAGATGCTAGAACGGAATTTCATCATCAAAATCATTGGCAACAGTATTGCTACCTGTTGGAACAGTGGTTTCCATATCTCCAAACATAACGGTTTCAGTTGTTTGCTCAGGCGCAGCAACCTTACTAAAATCATCGTTGACGCTTTGGCTTGGGGGCTGGTCACCATTTGGATTTTTCATCTTCTCGAAATCCTGATCTTCTTCACTGCCATATTCAGGCTTATAAACTTGCACAGTATCTAGCCAATATGAAATTCCCCATTCACCAGTATTTGGCGAATTGTTTGGATAAGCCCACATTCTTACATTACCGACAGATCCTGTCCAAATAGCCTTATCTTTCAGATCCTCCATATTCCAATCCATAACTTTCGGAGGATTGTTTTCCTTACCTTCGTTATTAGCGCCTTTTCTTTGCGCTCTAAATAATACAGTTCCATCATCTCTCTTCTTCATGCCGAAAATTGTTTTAAACTGCTTATCACTGAGTTTAGTAGGATTAATACGTTTACATTCGGAAAACCATGCTTGAGCTTCTTTCCAAAGCTGTTCTGCTTTTTCAGATGATACTACAAAGCTGACAGACCATTTTGCGCCGCCAGCCGTTGGTACACATGGTTTTGACCCACCGTTTATATTATCATATTGATAGGTTTGGTCTAACCTGGGATATACTAACTGTACGTCCTTGATCATTACTTTCTTAAATTCTGACTGTGCCATGTTTATTCTCCTTGTTCAAAGTCATGTTTATCTTCCATCCAACGCGGTGGATGAATCATTGTAAAGCGATCCCAACCTGTTTCATAAGTGTTGGTCTTTTTCGCTTCAGCAATCTGTTTAAGCGCTCTCATTACATCTTTTTCGGCAAGTTTCATAGCTTCCATCGACATATTATGCATATGCGCTTTGTATGGCGGTTTGTTGCTGACTGCTAAAAAGCAGAAATGTCTGACCTCTAACTTAGCCAGCATGGCTACATAAGAGTAGAAAAAAGCCTGAGCATCATACCTAAATTTGTAGATCTGTCGCAAAAAACCGTCAGGGCTTTCATCAACTGTACATTTCAGATCAGACATCACCTTATCTTTTGGATTGTATATATCCGGTCTTGCCTTGAGCTTGAGCTTTGTAACAGGGCAAGTCACGAATATGCTATGCTCCTTCATACCTTCTTCTGCATTTAGCTGCTTGGCGCATACTGGATCTTCCAGCAAAGCCTTACTGCATTGATA
>WTIG01000039.1 GCA_011522825.1 Puniceicoccaceae bacterium | reverse complement strand
GTGTAATCGGCATTGTTCAAGGTGATTGATGAAAAATTCACCTTTTGATATTCAAAACGTAAGCCAAAGTTGATCTTTGAATTATGATTTAAATTCTTCTCTGCTTTAGAAAAGAGAGAGAATGATTGTGCGTTATAATCTGAAAATACATCAGCTCTACCGTCATCATCAAAATTATCTAAATAATTAATATCAGATTCTTCGGATAGTTTACTGAAATAGATTCCAGCACTCCATTTGCTGAATAAGGTATTTACAGATTGATCTTCCGATGAATCCATTCTGATTTCTTGAGAGAGTGATTTTCGATTTCTATCAATTGAGAGAAAGCCATCATAGCCACTTGTGCCTGTAAGATTCCAGTTTTCATCAACCTGATAATTACCCCAATCTGAATCATAGCTATAGATTGAATCGGTATGGAGTATAGTAGAAATCAAAGTAATCGAGAAATTATCAAAATTCTTTGCATTCATACGAACTGAAATACCTTTTGAGCGTTGGTTATCTTCACCAGGGTCATCCGACTGTGTTTTCAAATAAGTGTTATTTAAAGACCATTGGTCATAACCAGCTTTAGCATCAACATAAACAAAAGAAGTTTGTACGGTAGAGTTAATGCTAGGGTTATGTTTTAGCTTTAGTAATAAAAAGGTTTCTTCACTTTGATTCACATCCTTTCTATTGAGAAATGTATTTTCAATAAAGCCATCGGTTTTATTTTGAGAAATAGAGAGTCTGTAGCTAGTCTTAGAGCTTGCCTTGTCTCCGAGAATACCACCACCAGCATATCCAAATGATCTTTGATTATGTGTGCCTATGGAAACCTTAGCTTTAGAAACTTCTTCGCCATTAGCTTCATTAGTGGACAATTTGATGATCCCTGCAGAAGCATTTACTCCGTAAGCACTGGTTTGAGCTCCACGGATAACTTCTAGCTGGCTTACATCAAAGAGGGAGGCGATACCACCAATTCCGGTAAAATCAAAGTCATCAATTAAAAAACGCACACTCAAGTCGGGAGTCTCTCCTTCAAATTGGGAATTTTCGCCCATCCCACGAAGTTGAAAATAACGAGAGCGATTATTGCCTCCTGTAGCGGTGAGATTTGGTATTGCCGTCACCAAATCTTGGAGATGGTTAGCTTGCCTATCTTGTAGAGCACCTTCTCTAAAGACAGTTACACTTTCAGCTACATCCTTAATTGGAGTATCCCATAAGGTTCCAGTAACGATCAAATCTGGAAGCTCGTACACGTTTGGTTCTAGTGAGGGTGTATCCTGTGTTTGCCCCTTGGCATTAGCCACAACTAAGAAGGTGATAAGTAATAATTTTTGTATGTGCATAATGATAGAAATGAATGTGAAATGCTATAAACACAAGCAGAGCAAAAGTGTATGCAACGAATTACTTAACACCTTTCCCTCCGCCAGTATTAACTGGATCAGGTTCAAAGGGATCATTTCTGTACTTTCGAGCGTAAGGAAATATCTCAGACCCATCTAGGTCACCCCTAAGGGCATTTAAGAATCAACGATTCAGAAAAAATGTGTCAAATGAAAAGGGTCAAAATTTTATCGAGCGATATCATTTTGGCTTAAGACGTTGATCTGATGACGTCTTAAAGTTTCACTAGCAAGTTCGTTGTCTTCAAGACTGATTGCCAATGCTGAGCGACTATTCGGACGAATGACAAAAGGGTAGATATAGTGAATGTTTATTTCCGCTTGAACTAAAGCAAAGGTAACTTTGGCAATATCGGCTTCGGAATTGAGCTCTACGGCAACCATTTCAGTACTAACAAAAGAGAAATTATTTGAATCTAAAATATGCTGTGCTTCTTCTGGGTAATCCACAATGACACGTATCAATGAGCTATCAGTAGTATCTAAGATAGAGATAGCAATAATATGAATATCGTGAGATTTTAATAAACCTACGATTTCATTCAGTCGTCCAACTTTATTATCTGCATGAATCGACAATTGAATAACAGGTCGGAAAGCATTGGGATCATTTAAAACTCTAGAACTCATAAAATTTTATTCAATATTTTGTACCTGTTCGCGGATTCTTTCCAGTTCATTTTTTCCTTCGATGATATTTTTAGTCACTTCGATTTGTTGAGTCTTGCTGGAAATAGTATTCATCTCTCGGAACATTTCTATACAGAGAAAATCCATTTTTCGTCCAATTGAGTCAGGGGATTCTGTAAATTGCTTAAATTGGCTGACATGTGATTTGAGTCGAGTTAGCTCTTCTGTGATATCAGAACGATCCGCAAATAAAGCGATTTCCTTTAGCACTCGGTCATCTTCTAAGTCGACTTCCAAATTCATTGAATTGAGGCGATCGATTAGTTTTTGTGAAAAATCCTTACTCGCTGAAGCAGCCAGTGATTCTACGCTATCAATTAAATCCGTAAGCTTAATAATTCGTTGATTAAAATCATCTTTTAGCGCTTTGCCTTCTGTATCACGCATAGATTGCCATTGAGTCATAGCTTCATCAAATGCATTTTTGATAATAGACTCTGATTCTTTCCATGCGGGAAGTGCCTCTTGGTCTTTTAGTAGCTGATTCAGCTTAATCAATAATGATGGATTTAAATCGAGAGGAATGCTTCTCTGAGTGCAGAAATCACTCAATTCTTTGATGCTTTGATCCAGTAGCGTATCGTTTAAATGAAACCCGTTATTGTTTTGTTTCTTTTTGTTGATCTTCAGATGGATCATAATTCGACCACGTATAAATTGGTCTTTAGTCCATTCAGAGATTTTCGTCTCTATATCGGACCACTCTTGTGGGACAAAAATCTGACAGTCTAAATTTTTTCGATTAACCGATTGTATGGTTAATTCAAAAAACAAAGGGCAGGAGGGTAGTTCAAATGCGCTACTTCCGTAGCCAGTCATGCTTTTCATAGTATCGTATTATTAAATAATTCAAAAATTTGGCTATATAAAAATCACAAAAAAAGCCCTCACTTAGGAGGGCTTTGAAATTCATTAAATGAATGGCTGTTTATTACAGCGCTGCTTGTGCCGCTGCTAATCGTGCGACTGGTACTCTAGGTGGTGAGCAGCTCACGTAATTCAAACCTACTTTATGGAAGAATTGAATAGACTGTGGGTCTCCACCATGCTCACCGCAAATACCTAATTTGATTTTGCTATTAGATGAGCGTCCTTTGTTGGCACCAATTTCAACAAGTTGACCAACACCTGATGCATCAATGGATGCAAATGGGTTTTGTGGCATTATGTCTAGGTCTTTGTACTTGCCTAAGAAAGAACCAGCATCATCACGGCTCATACCTAAGCCAGTCTGAGTTAGGTCATTAGTACCAAAGCTGAAGAATTCAGCTGTACCTGCGATTTCATCTGCAGTTAATGCACCTCTAGGAACCTCAATCATTGTTCCGACAAGGTACTTAAACTTAACCTTTTTCGCAGCCATGACTTCGTCAGCGACTCTATGGATAACCGCTACCTGATTTTTCAATTCATCAGCAAATCCTACAAGTGGTACCATTACTTCTGGAACAACCTTAATTGGATTCTTCAATTTGTAGCAAGCTGCAGCTGCCTCAAATATAGCTCTAGCCTGCATTTCTGTAATCTCAGGATAAGAGATACCAAGACGGCAACCACGATGTCCAAGCATTGGGTTGGACTCATGTAAGGCTTCAACACGTTCGTTGATTTCGCTGAGTTTAACGCCTAATGATTTCGCTAGCTCCGTTTTGGATGCAGCATCATGAGGAAGGAACTCATGAAGAGGTGGATCAAGTAAACGAACAGTCACTGGGCGACCTCCCATTGCTTTGAACAGACCATTGAAATCTTGTCTTTGGAAAGGCAATAATTTCTTCAATGCTGCACGGCGTTCTTTCTCGTTTTTAGAAAGAATCATCTGGCGCATGAATGTAATACGATCGCCTTCGAAGAACATGTGCTCAGTACGGCATAATCCGATACCTTCGGCACCAAATGCTACCGCTGACTTAGCTTGGCTAGGTGAATCTGCATTAGTTCTGACTCCCAGTTTTCTGTACTTATCTGCCCAAGCCATGACTTGTGCGAATAGCTTGTATGTATAGCTATCAGAAGCCTTCATCTTACCATTAAGCACCTGATCAACTTCAGATGGAGCAGTTGCAACATGACCTGCATAGATAGCACCTGTTGTTCCATCGATTGAAATATCAGAACCTTCTTTTAAGGTCTTTTTACCAATCTTTAAAGTTTTTGCTTTGTAATCGATGACAACATCAGACGCACCGCATACACAGACCTTGTTCATTTGACGTGCAACTAGTGCAGCGTGTGAACTCACACCACCTCTAGAAGTCAAAATACCATCAGCGGCAATCATACCACGAAGGTCTTCTGGAGTTGTTTCAACTCGGCAAAGAACTGCATGACCGCCTTTAGCCACAACACTTTCTGCTTTTTCAGCAGTGAAGCAAATCTTGCCAGAGGCTGCACCAGGACCGGCAGGAAGACCGTAAGCAAGAGCTTTAGTCTTTTTGATGACTGCTTGATCGAATACGGCAACCAATAAACTTGAGATTGAATCCGCAGGGATTTTCTTAAGTGCTGTCTTTTGGTCGATAAGTTTTTCTTTGTTCAGTTCAACAGCGATACGTACAGCGGCAAGACCAGTGCGTTTACCATTTCTTGTCTGCAACATGTAAAGTTTGTTATTTTCAACAGTGAACTCGAAGTCTTGCATGTCTTTGAAATGCTTTTCAAGTTTGATGCGAACGGCTTCCAATTCTTTATAGGCACCTGGCATTTCATCGTTTAGTTCAGCAATTGGATTAGGTGTACGGATACCCGCAACAACGTCTTCACCTTGTGCATTGATTAAATACTCTCCGTAGAAAACCTTTTCGCCGTTGGCAGGGTCACGAGTGAAAGCAACACCTGTTGCACAATCGTTACCCATGTTGCCGAATACCATCGCTTGAACATTAACCGCAGTACCCCAAGAAGCTGGAATACCATATTTTTGACGATATAAAGTAGCACGTTCATTTTGCCATGATTTAAAGACGGCTCCAACTGAACCCCAAAGCTGTGCATAAGGATCTTGAGGGAAGGCTGACTTTGTACGCTTCTTGATGATGTCCTTATAACGCTTAATCAATTCTTTAAGGTGATCAGCAGTGAGTTGATTATCGAACTCAACTTTAACTTCTTTTCTTAGCTTTTCTAAAGCAGCTTCAAACGGGCAATGCTCATTTTCATGTGCCGCTTGTACACCCATCACTACATCACCATACATCTGAATGAAGCGGCGATAGCAATCGTAAGCAAAAGCTTCATTTCCTGAATCCTTGGCTAACGCTACTACGGTCTTATCATTAAGTCCAAGATTCAAGATAGTGTCCATCATTCCTGGCATCGATTCACGAGCACCTGAACGAACGGATAAAAGAAGTGGTTTTTTCGCATCCCCTAACTTCTTGCCTAATTGTTTCTCAATAAGGCTTACGGAATCTTGAACTTCTTTAACTAAGCTTTTTGGATAGCTTTGTTTGTTATCATAAAAATAAGTGCAAACTTCTGTGGTGATTGTAAAACCTGGAGGAACTGGTAGGCCGATTCTTGCCATTTCTGCAAGGTTGGCTCCTTTACCGCCAAGAAGC
>WTIG01000060.1 GCA_011522825.1 Puniceicoccaceae bacterium | reverse complement strand
TCCTAAGGCAGTTAATAAATAAATAATTAGTAGAGCAATCACTGGTAGATTGAAGTACAGTAACTTGGACCATATTCTATCGATGATGAATGGGTGAACTAAGTCATGTATTTTAATATTTATTAAGGAACTAGTTCCTATGACTAAAACAAAGCAGCATGTCCAAATCGAGTGATTATCAAAATTGCAAGTGAGTACTATAAATAGAACAAATAATGCAATGAAGTTAATTTTTTCTGATGCGGTAAAAAGATCTCTGAGTGCTATATCTCGAATGTTTAAGGTCAATTTTTCTTGTGCTTTCATACTCTAAATAACTCTTAAAAACAGATAGCATCTGCGGTGCTTTGAGCGGTATCTTTATCCAGTAAGTGTTCAATGATAGCTAGGGAAAATGGTATAGCAGTACCTGCACCTTTGGAGGTAATTATGTGTTGATTAGTAACGGTTGACTCGGAATTTAGTGATGAAAATTCGCTTTCGACTGATGGGTGGCAAGTCATCGAAAATGTTTCGTTGAGTCCTTGATCGAGTAGTAAGAGTGGTGCGGCACAAATACAGGCAATGCATTTTTCTGAGTTGTGGAATTCACGAATTTTTTTCTGCACTAAGCTATGGTCACGAATTTTGAAAATTCCAGGTCCACCAGGTATGACTAAGGCATCGTAAAGGCTGTGTTCGTGGTCGCTCAAAAGGCTGTCGGCTTTTATTTGGATTCCGCCTTTGCTTAGGACTTCGAGTTGATTGCTTGTAGATGCAGTGTGAACAATTATACCAGCCCTTCGCAATAAATCTATGGGGGTTACCGCCTCAATCTCCTCGAAGTCAGGGTGTAGCAAAATTAAAACTTCTTTCTTCATGTATGGACTTAAGACTTTTTGGATTCTGCATAAATTGAAACATTCGGTTCTTCTTCGCCAAGGTGTTCTTTTGCTCGCTTAAGGGCTCTGGCGGTCGATGTTGTGGGGTTGGTATTATCATCAAGGAATATATTTCGATGTTCAATATATTCAGCGACCCCCGATTTATTGAGAACTTTTAAAAGCGCTTCTTTAACTTCACTCAATATTAGGTAGCGCCCTAGCTTATTCATATGCTTCACTAATTCTTCTAGGGCCATGACGCTTGTGGCGTCCATGTTATGGGCATTACGCATTTTTAAAATGACGATCTTAAGCTGTGGGTCTTCGTAAATACGGCGCATTTGTTCCTGGAAAAGGTCGGCTGCACCAAAAAATAATTCTCCTTCAACATGAACAATGGAAACTTCAGGTATGTTTCTATTGGTATTTTCAGACTCTAATAAGTCGCCTTTTTGGTTAAAGGAATATTCTTTCAATTCAGGCTTAGCGACCTTTTTTAAGAATAGAAGAATGGAAATGCCGACCCCAAAATAAATGGCACTATCTAGTGAGATATAGAGGCCAGAAATCAGTGTGGCTAAGAATACAATGGCATCTGAGCCAGTTGTTCGAGTGACGATTCGAATGGCGTGCTTATTCAATAAAGACAAGCCAACAATAACGACTAAAACGGATAGGGCACAAATGGGAATATACTGAGTGAGTGAGCCAACGGCGAAAATTCCAATTAAAATAATGACACCAGAAAAGAGATTAGAGAAAACGGTCTGGCTTCCGCTTTCGTAATTTAAGCTAGAACGAGTTAAAGAACCAGAGGCCGGCATTCCTGCAAATAGGGAGCATGCAATATTAGACATGCCGATGGAATACATGGCTTGGTCATTATTTAAGCGTACCCCTTTTTTAATGGCTAAGGATTTACCAATGGAAATACCTTCAAGGATGCAGAGTAGAGCAATGGCAATGGCTGTACTGGTGAGTAGTTTGATCGAGGCAAAGCTGACTTGAGGTAGGGAAAAAGACAAAAAGGATTGGTCGATTGCGGGCAGAAAGAGGATTCCGTATTGTTGCCCATCAATAAAATAAGAAAGCGTAGATATAGCGATTAAGACAATGGCGATATTCGGTAGTTTTCGAAATTTAAAATTGAGTAAAGCGTAGAGTAATAGAGTGGCCAGACTGATGGCTAAAGTTGGAAAATGTGTTAACGGTATGTTTTGAACGATACCCCCGATTAAATTAAAAAAGTTATCTTTATGGATACTAGAGAGGTCTAGTTGAAGAATATTCGGAATTTGATTGAGAATGATGAAGAGTGCGGCGGCAGTAATATATCCAGTAATCACCGAACGAGAGACATATTTTATCAAATCAGCTGTTCTGAAATAAGACCCAATGACAATGAATATTCCGGTCAGAAAAACTAAAATGCTGATGTATTGAAGTTTGTCTTCCTCGGGAAGCCCTAAGCTAGCAAAGGTTGTAAACAGCATGACTGCTGTTGCGTTGGTAGGGCCAAAGGTAATGAGGTTGGATTTGGCAAAAAAAACACTCGATATAGATGCGATTGCTGAGCCAATGATTCCATAATGAATGGGCAAACCTGCGATTAACGCATAAGCCATGCCTTGTGGAAAAGCAAGAAGGGCAACATTAATCGCACTTTTTAAATCGTCTTGTAGGAACTTTAATCGGTATCCTCGGATCGATTGAGTGATCGGAAAAAATTCTAAGGCATTCGTCCTGTGTGCGGACTTTATTATATTTTTAAAATGCTGTAATAAATGAATCACCGAAAATTTAGTTATTTGGGTATAAGGTCTCCATCACTGTTTTATGTAGTGGTGCCTTGGCCGCTATGATGCTTCTTTGTTCAAAGGCATCTTCTCCATTCCACCCAGTGAACGTAAAGCCTGCACCCTCAAGACACGGCAAGATAGCTGCACAATCCCAGATCTCCATCATTGGGTCACACATAATGTCTGTGTAGCCAGAACAGAGTAAGATGTAACCTCCTGCATCACCCCAAGAACGGTATAAGGCTGTTTTCGGTGGAAGATCATCCCATTTTGCATTATTTTGCCATAAAGTTTTGCGGATAGGGTCGGTTGTGCAAAGTGTCGCCTGTTCGATGGGTCGGGCACTGCGTCCGTTGACTGGAACTCCATTCAGCGTAGTGGTTTGGCAATCACCAATCAGTAATTGTTTGAGAATTGGTTGGTTGATAGCACCCAGTACAGGTCGCCCGTTGTGAAGCAGGGCGATTAAAGTTGCGAATAAAGGGACTCCTGAAATGAAGGATTTTGTGCCATCAATAGGGTCTAAAACCCAGACAAATTCGTTGTCTGCATTTTCCGGGCCATACTCCTCGCCAATTATACCATGGTCAGGAAACTCAGCATTGATGACTTCGCGGATTTTCTTTTCGGCATTTTTATCGGCAATCGTGACTGGTGTGTTGTCTGATTTATGTTCTACGTCACAATGAATGCCGTAATGAGGGATAATTTCCTCATTGGCTACCTCACATAAACGTGTGATAAATTTTTTGAATAGTTGATTTTGCTCCGGATTAAGTGCACACATAATAAATAAAACTTTAAATTTCAGATTGAGGAACATTGTCCAAGTTGCAATCGTTTAGTCTGAAATTTATCTTAAGATTTCCATAGAAACCAATGGATCAAATTATTCATATAATTGACTTTGAAGGAAGTACCCAGACAGGGGTTCTCGAATGGGGTATTGTTTCAATCCAAGGGGAGAATCTATTGGAGGCAAAGACTCGTTTATGCGGAACAAAGAGCTCAATTGATGTGATGGACAGTGAACAACATGGAATCACTTCAGAATTGGTCGCAGAATGTCCAGATTTTGCGCACGATTTTGATCTATTTTCTCAACTTCGTAAATCAGGCCCTTTATGCGCTCATAATGCTTCTGTAGAGGATCGTTTCCTCAAAAGTACTTGGTCCTATACTCGGCAATCTCCTGATTTTTCAAATCCTAAGGAAGATCGTTTGCTAACGAGTTGGGGGCCGTGGTTGGATACATTGTCGATTTATCGCCGATTGTATCCAGATTTAGATAGCTACCAACTAAATACTTTGATTGGTTTATTTGGATTGGAAGAGTCGCTAAATCAGTTGGCACAAGAGTATTGTCCTAAGGAACGAATCCGCTACCACTGTGCCTTATATGACGCTCTTGCCAGTGCGTTACTTTTACAAAGACTTTTCTCGCTTGAAGAATTAAACGGTCTTTCTTTATTTCAGTTGTTTACATTAAGTGCGGGTTCGGCTTCAGTGTTTAACGAAAGAAGGCAGCAAGAATTGTTTTAAAAGAGGTTTCAATATTTTGAACAAGCATAAACAGAAAATTGTATATTTTGGATCGGATTCAATTTGTTTACCATCGCTTGATTGGCTATCTACAAAGGGTGCGGAACGATGGGATCTATTAGCGGTGGTTTCTCAACCTGATCGGAAACAAGGCAGGGGACAAAAGCTTAAAGCGAACCCTGTAGCTGAATATGCTAAAGAGCGAGGAATTCCATTGTTTCAACCAGATAAGCCAAGTGAGGATTTAGTTCAATTTCTAGAGGAGCATGAAGTAGATGTGTCTTTTGTAATGGCTTATGGGCATTTTTTAGGGCGAGCCATTCGAGAGGCATCAAGACTGGGCATGGTTAATTTTCATGGATCTATTTTGCCAAAATACCGAGGGGCTTCTCCAGTTGAGACGGCAATTGCTAGTGGTGAAACAGAGACAGGCGTTTCATTAATGCAAATTGATCGTGAAATGGATGCAGGAGCGGTTGCGGATATGGAAGTAGTATCCATTGAAAAAGAGGATGATGCCTTAAGTGTCCGAATGAAAATAGGTGAAGCAACCATTCCCATTTTGAAGCGTTCTATGGAAGACTTATTGAATAATGAGTTAGCGTTTAAAAAACAAGATGAAGAATCTATAAGCCATTGTCGTAAGTTGACAAAAGAAGATGGCTTGATCGATTTTGAATTGAGTGCGGAAGCAATTTATAATCGATGGCGTGCATTCAAGACATGGCCGAATAGCTTTTGTTTTCATGGAGAAAATCGCATTAAAGTGGGGCAGATGGAAATCTGTGAAAGTGCCTTGTCCGCTAATGAATTGAGTCTAACTTGTGGTTCAGTTATTCTTGAAAAAGACAGTCTTAAGGTGGTTACTTCAAATGGCTTAATCAGCCTACTAGAGCTCCAAAAGGCAGGGGGTAAAATGCTAAAGGTTTCTGATTTTTTAAGGGGTTATGCCATGAAGAGTGGTGATTGTCTGAAAGGCCAAAAGAGTACCCCGCTTGTAGTGTGATTTAATTCATATGGCAGTCTTTTTCCTTGGCTTTTTTGCGCCAGAAAAAGGATTCGCACAAAACAGCGTTCAAGAAATAGGCAAGCAATATACTTGCAGATAAATGATTCCAAATACTGAGGTGTGAGTGGTGTTCCTTGAAGTCATTCATTTCAATGTCTAAAAATAAATTCATTAAATAGCCTGCACTCCAAGCAATAACTACAAGCGTTAAGATATAAATAATCGTGGCCTGTTTTCCGATGATTTTTAAGGTCGCTAAAATAGTCGCTGAATTAGTTGCTGGACCCACGATTAGGAAAACAAGAACGGCCCCTGGAGATATGCCTGCACTTAAAAAGGCAAATGCTAAAGGCAGTGACTCAACTGCACACACGTAGAGCGGTAAACTGATCAAAGTAATCCCGATAAATGCGACTATACCTGAACTGAAAGTGCCAGTAAAAAAATCACTCGGCAAAAAGTTATTTATGAGTCCTGCGATA
>WTIG01000181.1 GCA_011522825.1 Puniceicoccaceae bacterium | reverse complement strand
GGATACATTTTAAAGTCCTTCAAGAATTCATTGTAATCTCCCCACCAGTTATTGCCTAAAATAACGATTTCATATCTATCTTTCAAGCGAGTAATTAAATTTTCTGTGACCCGTGCAAATCCAGTACGAGCAACAATGTCACCCGACCATAAAATTTTCTTTTTACTAGACATTAATAAGGGCACAATTAGTGCCCTTATATTAACTTATTTTTAGTCGTTAACGATTCGGATATTACCTAAAGAAGGTGCCCATTCGCGAAACTTTTCTTCCCAGTAGACAGGATTTTCAACAGCTTCTTGGACCGTTGGAAATTGTGCATATCCTGCACTTTCGTTTGAGTAAAGCATTGTACGTCGTTCATCAGGAGTGCCAAATAGTTTTACTTGGGAACGGCTTATAGTACTAGCTTCATTAGCAACAGGCCAGCTATCACGTAGGCTGATGCCATGAAGCATGAGTATGTTTTTCTCTTTGATAACTTTTACATTTAGTTTTAGAACATGTTGTAATTCATCCAGGAGCCAGGCTTTAAAGCGTAAAAGACCCATGGCGCTAGGTTTGCCAGGGCTAACGCTGTGAGCAAAAGCAATGTAATTAGGATAAAGCTGGTCTTCCCAATGCTTAAACGGGAAACGTGCATCTGGTTCTTTATTGTCTTGACGCCTACCAAAACGATGAAAGCCAGCTGGATTGTAAACAACGTTACTCATTAACCAAGCTTGCTGAAGATTAGTAGATGCATCGACTGCTTCTGAAATAAGCTTTAGCTCTCTGCTGTGTACTTCAGTTTCAATTAGATAACTTCTCATGTCATCGTCAGACATTTCAAGCAACCAATTGATTAGACCTGGAAGTTCAGGCGCAAATTTACCAAAGGAAATAGAGCCTTCTTTTGTGTATTTGTTTGAGATTAATTGAACTTGTTCTTTTGCTGTTCCTTGAAAGCGACGATTGAATGGGATGGTAATACGTCTGCGTTTAAGACCAGAGGTTGCATCAGTGGTAGCAATCACTTCATTGCCAGTGACGATACATAAGCCTTTAAAAATGAATGGTGGAATTTTTGTACCAGAGTTTTTGTGTTCAGCCCGTAGCGGATCACCACCAGTCATAGCTTTAAATTTTGATACGTCGCCTGCATAACGTTCAACATCGTTGAATAAACAGAGGCTTGCATCAATGAATCTTGCAGATTCAAAACGACTGCGCAAATTTTCAAAGTCAGTAGCGACTGTGTTTTCAAGGCCAACTAAAGCAGTACAGAGCGAAGCAAAAGTTGATTTACCTGTTTTACCTGGGCCAACAATCTCAAGGAAACGCTGGATGTCATAGGCACCAACTAAGCAAGCACGAAGCCAAGCACGTAAGATTTCTACGATTTCTTCATTGCCTTTTTGAACTTCATGAAGCCATTGCTTAATAGAAGTACAGTCAGCTTCAGGGTTATAGTCGTAAGGAATTTTAGCTGTCAGTCTGTATTTACTGGAGTGTTCAAAGGTTTCAAGGGTAACGATATTGACAACTTTGTTTTTAAAGCAACGTAGATTGGGGTTTGGATTCCACTCTTCATTGTCACGCAAGTAGCGAGCAAGTGATTTGGTAACAGAGACAACACGGTTATTGTCCCATCCTCTGGGCAGGTGGCTGTCACTTAAATCGTAAAAATACTTTTCAACTTTTGCTTCTGCTTGATCTTTTTCAACAATGCTCCAACAGCCATTGTTGTATTCCATAAAGTTATTGTGTGTGGTTGAGAACACTAAATTTCCTTGTAGTATGCGAACAATACTTAGCACCAGTTGATTGTCCGGAGCATTATTTTTGCTACGGGAAGTGGTTGTAAATTTGTTGTTTTCTTCTCTTTCATAGTTTTCTGCTGCATTCAATGCGTTTTCTAAAAGTTGAGCCATTGGATCGTTGGATTGAAATTTAGTGTAAGCCTCAGACTGAGCTTCGAGTAGTTGATCAGAAGATGCAAAAGCTTCAATAGCAGCTGCATTGAACTGATAACCACTTTCTTGAGCATGATGGAAGAGTGTGCCGAGACTTATGCCTCGGCCACTTCCAAAGCTATTCCATTTATCTAATGTTACTTGCGGATCATACTTCTCTGAGGATTGCGAGTAATGGTCCCATAGATCATATAGGCTATCATCAAAGTCATGAATAGCTTGACCAATGGTAATCCACATGTCGTAGTCATCCATGTGGCCATTTTCTGCCATATGTTTTAGAGCTTGCTCCATTTCATAGAGCGTACGTTGGTCGCCTACTTTGACTTCTACTGCAAATTCTGGAGAGTAAACACGTTGATGATTTTGTTCTGGCTTACCTTGTTGAATATTTTTTACTTTAATGAAGTTTAAGATCCAGTCCGGAATTTCTGGAAGGGATTTTACGTATCGAAAGTCCTCGTTTTCTTTGGTGTAGTAGCCATCGGTGTCAGGGTGGAATCCCATGAGGACACCCTGGCGTTTGTTATCACATAAGATTTCAAGTTTTTCATTAGGTAGAACAGGCTTAGTAGCGTATTTACCGCGAAGCAAATGTTTTGCTTTATCTTTAGGTACTTGATAGAGACGACGTTCACGCCCCGGTCGTCCTGAGAGGATGGTAAGTGTAGGTGGCAAGCTAATAGAAATGTCAGAAGTTCCTGACATTTGTTCAATAACAGGCCAAACAGATTCACCATCAATGTCGATCCAAACGAGATGGTAGGGGTTGTTGTAGAGATTACCTGCAATGAGACCTACTGCTTTAGCTTTGCCAGATTCTAATTCTTTTTTAATTTGCTGTTTATCGTATGGATGATTAGGCCACGCATCGATATAAGCATTTTTCTTATCACCAATCGGAGTAAGTCCCCAGTCATCAGGGATTAAATCAAGATTAATTTCGCCAGGTTGTAGTGAAGTCATGTGAAATGTGTGGGCTTTGCAAGTCTAATCTGATTTTGGATAGGCGCAGCTTATTTTGGACATTTGTGAGTAGGACTGATGAGACTTAGAATAGACAAAAAGAAATGTAAAAATGAGTTTCGTAGACCCTGGCTCAGGTTTCCCCAATAATCCTGGAAGACATCAAGCAGCTCCCTTTACTTCGTATAAAGAAGATATTGCTGAGATTGAAGCTGCAACAGATAAACGATTAGAAGAGATTCGCAACAGTGACAGGCGAGGTGCTGCGGATACTTTAACCAGTAGTTACGTCAATAAATTAATGGAGGCAGGAGTCCTTCCTGGTTCAGAGGGATATGTTAGTCCTCAAGAAAAGGATGCTGCAAGACGAGCAGGTATGAATGATCCTCTTGATCCAGAAGCAGAAGCAAGGCGTAGAGAAAATGTTGCTGCAAATTTAGAAGTTGTGCGTGAAAATGCAGCAACTAGAAGAGAGCAGGATGATAAAGATCTTCTTGATCGGATGTCAGCAATTCGTGAGTTAAACGCTGCCAACCGTAGGGTCAAAGTAGATCTTGGAACGCGGCCAGGTTATCCTGCTGACTTTGAGTTCACACCAATTGGTGTACCACCTGCAGAAGAAACTGCTCCTTCATTAAAAGGATTAAACCTTCCCGATCTTCCAACAAAATCAAAGTTAAAAGGAATTGAAGGACCGAAGTTATTTAATAAAGAAGGAGGTGAAAAAACATTAAAAAAAGAAGCAGATTTATTTGATTGGTATCAGAGTAAAGGAGGTGAGATGGGACTTAAGGCAGCAATTAAACAAGCTGGCTATGAAGATTATGATTCTAAAAATGATGCCAGATTGCTTGCAGATATTTTCACAAAAGACTTGCGTCAAAAAGGTAAGGAAGAAATGCAAGGCTTTAACAAAGCTATGAATAAAATCGACAAAATGTTTGATGGTAAATTTACATTTAAAACTTATCGCCAAGCATTAGAAGGAAATAGCGCTTCAGACGTTAATGATTGGATTAAAAATTACATTGAGCTGGGAGGAGGAGTTGGCCGTAAGGTAATGGACCGTATTGGCATTTAAACTTCATAATCTAAGCTGATTTGCTCGTAGTATTCGGCTACAACTTTTAGCCAATCTTTTTGGCAAAAGTCAAGATGACGCCTAGAGATTTTAAAAAGTTGAGTGTCTTCTGGAGTAGAGACCAGGATAGCTGCCTGGTCTACTTTCATGTTTAATGTTTGTTCAATGCCTAAAGCATAAGCGCCAAGTTGTAAACAACACTTTTTAAATTTCATATATCCTCCAAGCCTGACACGCCATTCAGGTGAACCTTTAGGATATTCTTTAGGCCACCACCGACAGTATGGTTTGGCACTAGTTTTTAAGTCAGCAAGCGTTAGCTTGCCACCGGCAATGCCAATGATGTCAGGACTACCCACCCATGGTCTCTCTTCCTCGTCCCGTCCCCACACGCGCCCAATCCCGTCTTCAGATAAAGCGAATTGATGGTGGTCGTAAAGGGGTGTTTCAGCCCAGATTACTTCGTGAAATTGGTCCAGTATGCTTGGCATCCCAGTCCAGTAGTCTGAATACTGTTGAGGAACGTCAACGTCTTCTTTCTTCAGGTAATGCTCCATGCATGAGTGTATGGCGGTACCTCGTTCCGCTGCAGCTTCTTTAACACCTGGATTATTTTTAGACCAAAGCTCTAGTTTTTTCTTGTTGGCTTCTGAAGCAGTTTCTGAAATAATAGTAGTTACAGATGCCGCAGGGCCAGTTAAGAACGGAGTTTCGTAGTGTCTTTTTCCATTGATAACAATACGTGCGGGCTTGCTGTTAAGAGCCAGGAAGGTTTCTGGATCTTCGTTATAAAGGTCGTAGACAGTCGGGCTTTCGTTATCAACAACCATCACGATTGTGTATATTAAGTTTAGCTTAGCAGCAAAATGGATAGGCTAGAGTGCATTGGCGTACCGATTTTAGTTGGCGGCCATAAGTTAATCGAGCATTTTAGAACGATTGACGTGCCGTTAAAGCGGTACTACATCGTTGACAATTCAATGGAACGTGATAGTTCTGTTGATAAAGCTTTGGATCAGATTTGCGAGGAGAAGCCTGATCATATCCAAGAGGTTGTGATCGTGCAGAATAATCAGAATGCAGGTTATCCAGGATCAGTCAACCAAATTATTCGAGACAATACAGATTGTAAACATTGGATTGTTTGTGGGTATGACTGGCACCCAGTCCCTGGCGAATGGGAACGAGTCTTAGACAAGATTCCCGAGATTTCAGACGGTGCATTTCTAGGGGGTACGCCAACCGATTGTATGTGTGGCTTTGTTTGGACACCAAATCTTTTGGCTAAGGTAGGTTATTTAGATGAAAACTTTTTCCCTGGTTACTATGAGGATAACGATTATCGGCATCGCATTTTACAGTCTGATGCAAACGTGGCTTCTATCCCATTACGGGCTTATCACGATCGGTCAAGCACTTTGAAATCTTCAATTCATTTTGAAAGAAAAAATCAATATACATTTCACAAGAATTGTCAGTATTATATAGAAAAGTGGGGTGGTACTCCTACCCAAGAAAAATATGACCGGCCTTTCGGAAAAGATTATCCGCTCTCATTTTGGGAATTCGATCCAGTCAGAAGACAAAAGCTTCGTTGGATCTAGGATTTTATTAGATCTTGGCACGCAGCCTGTAGTAAATAGTTTAAAAGATACAGAAGAAGAAGCTTTAGCTGCACCACAGTATCCTATTCGTGCATTAATTG
>WTIG01000157.1 GCA_011522825.1 Puniceicoccaceae bacterium | reverse complement strand
GGGTTTATGCGATAGTATTTATTTAAATGTGGCGGCAGGGTTTTTGTCTGTCGGTAAGGTGGCCAATCTTCATGAAGGTGTACATTTGGCGACAAAAATTGTTGAAGAGGGCCATTTACAGGAGTGGTTGAATCAAGTAAAAGCATTTTATTCGGATATTTAATTTAAGCGGATATTTTTGAATAAACGATGATTTAGTTTTGCTTTATGGGAAAATATTTTGGCACAGATGGTATTCGTGGGCGTTTTGGGGATTTTCCAATGACAGAAGCTTTTGCCTATCGCCTGTCTTTAGCCTTAGCCAAATTTTTGCAAGCGAACTCAGATCAATTGCATGAGCAATTAGCACCGATTATCATTGGTTGAGATACGCGAGCGAGTGGTACAGTGCTTGAGCGTACGATGCAAAAGGGCTTTGAGGCTAGCGGACTGTCAGTTATTTTTTTAGGTGTAGTTCCAACACCAGCAGTGGCATTAGGCGTTTTAAAGTATCAGGCGTGTTTAGGTATTGCTCTAACGGCTTCACACAACCCCGCTTCGGATAACGGTATCAAATTATTTAACCACAAGGGTGAGAAGTTCAGTCTTTCCATTGAAAAAAGTATCGAGGACTTGGTGGATTCTATTGAGGCGGATTACCAAGCAGAAGAATTGCCTGAACCTCAACACATTGATTATGGGTATTATGCAGAGGCTTTTACAGGATTACTGAAGGAGTCAGCCTTATCGGGTATGAAGATTGTCTTAGATTGTGCCAATGGGGCTACCTTCAAAACTTCACCTGAAATGTTAAAAGCATACGGTGCAGATTTAGTTCTTCTAGGCGTCGACCCGAATGGTTCCAATATAAACGAGGGCGTTGGCAGTGAATGCCCGAGTTCGCTTTCGGAAGCAGTTTTACAAGCAGGGGCTGATCTTGGCTTAGCCCATGACGGAGACGGTGATCGTTTGGTCGTTTGCGATGAGAAAGGGGCGATCGTCCCTGGAGATGTTTTACTGGGAATTTATGCGTTAGATGCGTTGAAATACAGTGCTTTAGGGAGTGATACTCTAGTGGTTACGGTACAAAGTAATTTAGGCTTAGATTTTGCGGTCAAAGAGGCGGGTGGTCAAGTTGAACGAGTGGATGTCGGCGATCGAAATGTGGCTGAAAAAATGCGTGCGATTGGCTCTAATTTAGGCGGTGAATCCTCTGGGCATATTTTATTCAGTGATGTGTGTCCCACTGGTGATGGTTTGCTTGCGGCTTTACAGTTATTAAGAATCATTCAATCGGAAAATAAGCCTCTGTCTGAGTTGAGTTGTGGAATTGAATTGTTTCCTCAAGAGACAAAAAATTTAAAGGTAGTGGAAAAAATCCCATTAGAGCAACTGCTTGGATTGCAATCGGCATTGATCGAGGCAGAGGCACTGCTTTCGGTTGAGGGGCGAATTTTGCTTAGGTATTCAGGCACTGAGCCCAAATTACGAATCTTAGTTGAAGCAAAAACCTCAGAAATGGCAAAAAAAGTTATGCAAATTGTTGTAACTGAGGCTTGCAATGGTCTAAGGGTTCTCTAGTCTTGGAAGTTTATTCTATTTCATCGCAACCATTTTTATGAAAGAAATCCCAGTCAAAGAACTTGAGTCTCGTGTACAAAAGTACGTTTCCAAAGCCAATGGCTTAATTAAAGTAGAGCCTTTTTATGCAGCGAGCATTTTATCTAATATTGTTAAGGCAAATCCTTATTGTGTCGAAGCTAGACAGATGTTGAGAAAAGCACAAATCAGGATGGCAGGTGCTACGAAAAGTGGTGGTATAGCTGGATTCTTTGCTAAACTCTCTTTTGGCCGTGTGAATGAGTCTGCAATTCAAAAAAATCCTGAGCAAGCACTACAAGCGGCAGAAGATCAGATTGATGCCAATTTTTCAAATATTACGGCTCATAAAACTATAGCCTTAGCAGCTAAGGAACTGGGACTCGTGGAGACAGCGCTATTAGGATACGAGTATTTATTTAATCTAGACCAAACCAATGTAGCGAATGGTAAGCAATTAATTCGTGAATACCTTGCAGCAAAGAAAGCGGATAAGGCAATTGCTGTAGGCGATATAATTCTTAAAAACAACCCTACAGATGATGAAGCGCAAGACCTCATCAAAAAAGCATCCGTTCAGCAAACGGTTGAAAAAGGTAAATGGGAAGAAGAGAAAAGCTTTAGAGAGAAACTCAAAGATGAAGATGAAGCACAAAGACTTGAGCAATCTAGCCGTGCTCAGACAGGTGAAGAAGGTTTACGTTCATTAATTGAAGAGTCTTTGAAAAAGGCTGAAGCCGAACCAGAAAACATTAACGTACTGAAGGATCTTGTGAATTACTATCGCAAGCTTGAAGAGTTTGATGATGCTATGGATTGGTTGTCAAAGGCTCGTGCCCTTGATGCTGGTAAAGCTGACGTGAATCTTGAAGCTTTGATGACTACATTGACTCGCGAAAAAATGTCTAAACAAATTGAAGCAGTTCAAGCAAGCTTGGAGGAAAATCCAGAAGATGCGACATTGCAGGCAGAGTTGGAAAAACTGCAGAAAGAGGAGTACGATTACCGTTTAACTCAAGCAGAAAGCTTGGTACAGCGTTATCCTAATGAGTTCAGCTACCGTTATGATTTAGGTGAACTTTATAAGCAAAAGGGTAATGTGGATGGAGCGATCAAGGAGCTTCAGTTAGCATTGAGAGCGCCTA
Source organism: Puniceicoccaceae bacterium (assembly GCA_011522825.1). Classification (GTDB taxonomy): domain Bacteria; phylum Verrucomicrobiota; class Verrucomicrobiia; order Opitutales; family Coraliomargaritaceae. The sequence goes on along the minus strand of WTIG01000157.1, from coordinate 2,999 downwards.
AGATTCGTGTAAAGGCCTTGGTATTACTTGGACAATCTTACATGGAGAAAAAATTCTATGATCTCGCTGCTGAGCAATTGACCTTAGCTAAATCAGAAATCTCTGGGGTGACTGAATTGAAGAAAGAAGTTATTTATGACTTAGGTCGCTGCTACGAATCACAAGGCGATTCAGAGAAAGCGATGGCAGAGTACAAGGCACTTTATGGAATCGACATCGGTTATCGTGATGTATCACAGAAGATTGATGACTTCTACTCAAAGTCCTAATCGTACTTTAATCATATAGACTGTTAATTCGTTCCATCAGAGCATGGTACTGCTCAGGTGCGATTGCAAACGATTCAATCGCTAAGGGTGATTCTTCTTTTGTCTGTTCAGATTTGGGAATGTGGTAATTTTTTCTACCCTGAGCATTCGAAAATGACGCTTGGATTCCGCAATCAATTGTTTTGGCAAAAAAGTGTTGGTGGTGTTTTTTACTGAATTCGGAATCTGTCATGCTTACAAAGAAAAGGTTTCCCGATAAAATTCAATCGGGCAGAGCATTTTTTCAAAAGGCGCTGAGTATTGAAACAGGTTGAAAATCACTCGGACATAGCCATGCCAGCTATGCGTCCTGTTGTCCATGCAGCCTGAAAGTTAAAACCACCGGTAATACCATCTAAGTCGATACACTCACCAGCAAAGTATAAATTAGGGACTAATTTACTCTCCATTTTTTTGAAGTTAATTTCTCTGCGTTTAACGCCTCCGCAAGTAACAAATTCTTCTTTATTGGTTGTCTTTCCTTGTGCTTGGTAAACTCCTTGTGTGAGTTCTTTGATAAGTGCTTCTAAACTTTTTTTAGACAACTGAGACCAAGTCGTTTCTGGAGCAATATTGGCATACGCTAAAAAAGATTCCCATAGCCTTCGTGATAAATCGAAGAGTACGGTGTTTTTTAACGTTTTCTTACCATTTTCTATACGTTGATTTTCAAATGTTTCCCTAATTGAACTTTCAGAAATATCTGCGAGCCAATTAATCGAAAAATCAAAATGGTAATTTTTTTCCTGAAGCTTTCTCGCTTCCCATGCAGAGAGTTTTAATATTGCAGGCCCGCTCATGCCACGGTGGGTGATAAGTAATGGACCTTTTTGTGATTCTTTTACCGAGTCGACCCACACCTCAGCATTTGGAACAGACAGTCCAGAAAGACCATAGGTTCTTGTGTCATTGACGTTGAAGGCAAATAATGACGGGGCAAGCGATTCAATCGAGTGACCTAACTTTCGTAGGGAATGTTCTAAGGGTGTGGATTTTAGGGACCCAAGTGCTAAACACACGGCCGTATAAGAGACTTCGTCTTCACCATTGATTTTGATGAGAAAGCTTCCATCGGAATTGAGACGCAAGCCATCAATGCTATGACCTTTTTTTAGTTTAATTTTTGATTTTCTGGCTTCCTCTAGAAAGCAATTAATAATGGTTTGTGAGTCATCTGTAGTAGGAAACATTCGACCATCTGCCTCGGCTTTTAACTGCACTTTTCTTTGGGCAAACCAATCGATGGTGTCCTGTGGTTGCCAAGTGTGAAAAGCAGCACGGAGTTCTTTAGAGCCTCTTGGGTATTTTTCGGAAAGCGTTTTGGGATCAAAGCAATGATGGGTTACATTACACCGACCACCGCCAGAAATTTTCACCTTAGAGAGCCATTGATTTCGTTTTTCAAAGAGGTGTATTTCTGCGTCCGGGTCTAGCTCCGAAAGGGTGAGTGCAGAAAAGAATCCAGCAGCACCACCTCCTATGATTGCGACTTTTTTTGGGTCTCTCGTTGGCATTATGCTTAGTTGCCTTTGGATTTAGTTTTCCAGAGTCTCTATTTGAAAGAGGGTTCGGGAATAAAAATTGGAATCGGGTTCAAGAATGGCTGAGCCCATAGATGGATAATGGACGCTATCTGGGTAATCTTGAGTTTCAAGGCAAAAGGCCCCCAAGGTTTCGTAGGCTTTATGATTTTTCCCAATATCAGGGCCCTCAGCAGAAAGATTGATCGCAGTATAGAATTGTACCCCTGGTTCTGTTGTTGATAGTTTAAAAACTCTTCCGGATTGCGGGTGCGTTACAGTGGCAACATGTCTAGGCATTTGAGTACGTCCGCCTTTGAGAAAATAATGACTATCGACATTTTTTGTGCTTAATTCGCTTAAATCGCCAATGCGAATCGGGCTTCTTAGGTCATTAAATCCTTCAATGAGTTCAGATTTTTCGCCTATGAGAGTCATATCATCAGAGGTCTTTGCCGTTGCTGTAGCATCGATTTGCACAATGTGATCGAGTAACGTGCTAGTCCCGGTTGATTCACCAGCTAAATTAAAATAGCAATGATTAGTCGGATTGAAAGGGGTGGCTTTATCTGTATGGGCCCGATAGGTAATCTCTAATGAATTATTGTCTAGTAGGGCATAAGTAACCTGTGCAGAGACAGTTCCAGGAAAATTATTGTGCCCATCAGGATCGGTATAGCTTAGGTGAAGCTTTTGAATGCCGTTTTCATAGATGATGTTGGCTTCCCAAACTTGTAAATGCCATCCGTCAAGTCCCCCGTGTAGGCAGTTCGGGCCATTATTCGCATCTAGCTGATAGGATTGTCCATTAATTTCAAATTCTGCATTTCCAATCCGTCCTGCGACTCTTCCTGTTAATGCACCAAAGCAGGGGTGTCCCTTTTCGTATTCAGCTAATGAAGCTTTTCCTAATACGATATCGTTGTAATGGCCTTCCTTATCTGGGCATTCAAAACGGACTATGATGCCTCCATAGTTGGTGATCTGTGCCTTTAGTTTATGTTTATTGACTAATGTAAAGAGATCTACATGTCGCCCATCTTTTAAGGTACCGTAATTTTCTTTGGTTATCTGCATAATTTCTAATGCTTTTGTTTATGGTTAATAAGTTTTTATTTTAAAAGTGAAAAGGCTCATAGTTTCATTTTTTTATATTATAATATCATTAGTG
>WTIG01000194.1 GCA_011522825.1 Puniceicoccaceae bacterium | reverse complement strand
AACCAACAAACAGATTGAGGTATTTGAAACTCCAGCTAATTAATGCTAATATTAAAATGATCAATATAAGCCAAAGAGTCTTTCTTTCCTGTTTTGTTAAACGCATAACCTTTTAATCAGTTACTATTTTTTATGAGTTTTCCTGACTTTTCGATACTATTCACTAGAGAATCTTTAGATTTAGCTATGCTTGTTTTTCTTTGGCTAGTTCAAATTATTATTTATCCTTCATTCAAAAAGATTTCTAGGGAATCCATTCTAAGTTGGCATAAGTCTTATCAAACTAAAGTTTGTTTAATAATGGGACCAATCATGCTCTTACAAATCTATGGAATAACGATTGATCTTATAAATAGCGTTAGTCCAATTACTGTCATTCGTTTTATTTTATTAACCCTATCATGGTTGCTCACAGTAATGATTTCGGTTCCCTTACACAAAAAAATCGAAAGCAATAACGATTTGGAACGATCGATTGATAAATTAATAAAAACAAATGCACCCCGCACATTCACTTGGACCGCTATTTATTTAACTCATTTTTTATAATGAGATCAACGTCCGTAACAGTTTAGAGTACTCCTAATGTACTCATGACTTGTATCAAAAAATCCTTCTAGAGATTCGGGATTATAGCGCCAATCCCAATTGCCAGATTCTGTACCAGGATTATTAAAACGGGCTTCTGCTCCTAGACTGAAAAGATCTTGCATCGGAACTATTGCATAATTAGCCACAGATTTAATAGCTGCTCTAAATAAATCCCAACCAATAGTATCACCTGAAACTCCAAGGTAGTGCCTTACATGTTCTTGAGTACTTTGAGGTAATGAATCATACCAAGAAAGCGAAGTATCGTTGTCGTGCGTACCACTATAAACTACTTGGTTTTTCTTCAAATTATGGGGCAAATAAGGATTGGAGGAATCACCTCCAAATGCAAATTGCAAAACAGCCATACCAGGGAATCCAGTTTCTGTTAATAATGCCTCAACTTCTGGTGTTATCACCCCTAAATCTTCTGCAATAATTGAGATATCCTTAACCTGACTCTTAATAGCATTAAACAGTTCAGACCCTGGTGCTTTTTCCCATTGTCCATTAATGGCCGTAGATTCTACAGCAGGAACAGCCCAACACGATTCAAAACCACGGAAATGATCAATTCGTACACAATCATAGAGCTTTAAGTTGTGCTTAATTCTTTGCGTCCACCACTTGAATTTTTGTTTTTTATGTTCTTTCCAATCAAATAAAGGGTTTCCCCATAGCTGACCGTTTTCAGAAAAATAATCTGGAGGCACACCGGCCACTTTATTGGGAATACCCTCAGAATTTAAGTCAAATAATGATGGATTAGCCCAAACATCAGCACTGTCTAGAGCAACAAATATGGGCAAGTCGCCAATAAGCTGAATCCCTTTATCATTGGCATATTGCTTAAGCTGATGAAATTGTTTGTAAAAAATAAACTGGGTGAATGCATGTTTTTCTGCCTCAACCGAAATAAAAGTGTGTTTTCTTTTATTGCGTGTGGTATTCTGGGATTCACTTTCATTTTTCCACTCAAGATGGGAACGATTGCCAAAACGTTCTTTTAAAGCCCTGAAATTACAATAATCAAAGAGCCAAAAATCATGTAATTTATAAAAATCAGACCATTTATTTTTCAATTGTATGGATTGCTCCAAAGCTTCTTTAAAGGCGATAAATGCCTTATCAACAATTGGCCAAAATGCTGCAAAGAGTGCACCATAATCGACCTTATCTTTCGGAAGTGATTCCAAGACGGATAAATCCTCTTTATCAAGAAAGCCGCTTTCTACTAATTGATTCCAATTGATAAAATAGGGATTACCTGCAAAAGCTGAAAAACATTGATAGGGAGAATCACCGTAACTCGTTGGGCCAAGAGGGCACATTTGCCATAGCTTAAACCCTGATTCAGCTATAACATCTATAAATCGATAGGCACTTACGCCAAAATTTCCAATGCCATGATTATTGGGAAATGAACTAGGGTGAAGTATTACGCCTGCTAACCGTTCCATAAAATGACCCCAAATAAATTATACTGAAATAGGTGCTTTGATTGTTGGATGCGGATCGTAGTTTTCCAAACTAAAATCTTCATAAACAAAATCATTTAAGTTCTTAACTTCAGGATTGATACGCATGATTGGTTGAGCTCTTGGGGTACGACTCAATTGTTCTTTAGCTTGATCCAAATGATTTTTGTAGAGGTGCAAATCACCAAAAGTATGGACAAATTCATGTGCTTCTAAATCACAGACTTGAGCAATCATTTGAGTCAGAAGTGCATAAGAAGCTATGTTAAAAGGAACACCTAGAAAAAGATCGGCACTTCTTTGATATAGCTGACAACTCAACTTTCCGTGAGCTACATAAAATTGAAACAATGCGTGACATGGCGGCAGGGCCATTTGGTTAATTTCTCCAGGATTCCAAGCACAAACAATATGTCGACGACTGTTAGGGTTATTTTTCAAGCTATCTACAACTTGTGCAATTTGATTGAGTGACTCTCCTTGTGAATTCGTCCAATCCGTCCATTGTGCTCCATAGACTCGACCTAAGTTTCCGTCTTCATCAGCCCATTCATCCCATATTGAAACCTTATGATCATTTAGATACTTAATATTAGTATCACCCTTAAGAAACCAAAGTAATTCATAGATGATGGATCTTAGGTGAAGCTTTTTGGTTGTTAAGAGAGGAAAGGTCGGATTTAGAGAAAATCTCAATTGAGCACCGAATACAGAAAGAGTGCCTGTGCCAGTTCGATCAGAGCGGTCCGTACCATTGGTTAAAACATGATCTAACAATTCCAAATAACTCTTCATATTGTGTCAAATTATTGTAATGGTTTTTGATTAAGCAAATATAGAATGTAATCTATATCATTTTTTGTCGTTAATTTAGGATTTGGCCGATCATTGAGCACGAGGTTTATTTCAGCTTCTGAAAAGGCTAGGGCAGATGAATCATCGGTTATCGTATGTTTCGATTCAAAGACCTTTTGGTAGCTCTCATTAATCAAATTAAATTCAAATATTTGAGGTGTCTGCACGGATCTCAACTTAGAACGATCTAAGTCTTTGACCGATTCGCCATCACTTGCAGAATCACTTTCAATAGATTTTATCGTATCTACCATACTAGTTGCTGGAATGGCATTCTGGTGTTTTTCCGCTGAAGCCAAAAGTTCTGTAATAAACTCTGAATGAATTAACGGTCTTGCTGTATCGTGAATCGCAACAAAACGAATTGAAGCGTTCCAAGTCTCAATCTCTTGAAGGGCATTAAAGACGGATGCCTGCCTCGATTCGCCACCCTTAATAAATGTTGGATTATATTTTTTTACGAAATCTGGCATTAATATTTTCGCAATTGCTTCTCTTTGTAATTCATCACGATAAACAATGACAAAGCGACTGAATTTATGCGTCTTAGTAAATGCACTAATCGAATAATTAATTACAGGCTTCTCCAATAAAGGGAAAAGGATTTTGTCCTCGACGAGATCACCCATTCGAGTCCCAGAACCAGCCGCCAATAATATCGCACAATTCATTATTTTATTATCGATGAAATTAACAAATATCTTTGAGGATGGCTTTAACCGATGCTAATGGATCTTCACTTTTATAAATCGGTCGTCCGACTACAATATAATCAGCACCCAGTTCTTTTGCTTCAGCTGGAGTCATCACTCTTTTTTGTTCATTCAAATCCGCGCCCTTAGGCCGTATCCCTGGCGTGACTATCAATGGTTCATTGCCAAGATTATCTCTGAGCAATTTAAGTTCATGCGTAGAGGAGACAATACCATCAACTTTAGCATCCACACTTAATTTGGCTAAATCTAGTACATGATCCTGAACTGGTTTACATACGTTGAGTGTCTCCATTTGCTGTTGATTCATTGAGGTTAAAACCGTCACTGCTAAAAGTTTTAAATTAGGATTAGATTCATCCCTGGCTTTAACTGCAAAAGCACACATTTCAGAACCTCCACTAGCATGAATCGTCAATAGATCAATCGAGGCAGAGGATAGACTCAATATAGCTTTGGCTACTGTATTTGGGATGTCATGTAATTTTAAATCTAAAAATATATTATAACCCATAGATTTAATTTCGTGAACAAAGGGAAGCCCATAAGCGGTAAACATCTGTAATCCGATTTTTACCCATTTTAAATCACCTTGTAATGGCTCTAATAACTCCAATGCTAACTTACGATCTTCACAATCTAGAGCTAATATCAATTCTGTTTGCTTCTGCTGATTCATTTTTTAAGTTTATTCAAGTAACTTACTCAAAGATAATTTTTTCTAAAGCTTTAATTTACAAAAATTAATTCTCACTATTTCAAATATCATAATCCATGAAGACTTTCTTCTCTCCAGCAAAAATAAATCTATTGCTCAATATACATCATAAGCGTGACGATGGCTATCATGATTTAAGCTCTGTAATTGTTGGGTTAGATTTTGGAGATTTGATCACAATAGAAATCACAAGTAATTCCAAAGATATTCTCGTGTGTGATGATCCCAATATTCCTTGCGATGAACAAAACTTAATTCTTAAAGGAATGAATCTTTTAAGAAACGAAATAAAGATAGAGGATCATTTTAAATTTGCCTTAAATAAAAAAATACCATCTCAAGCCGGCTTTGGTGGTGGTAGCAGTAATGCAACAACCGCAATTAATGGAGTACTGAGTTTAATTGAAAAAAATATTCCCGAAAAAAATCTCTATCGCATCTTATCACAAATAGGAGCTGATTGTTGTTTTTTTCATAATCCCATTCCATCAATAATGACTGGGATCGGTGATTGTATTGAGCCCTTTAATTCGACTATCTGCGAAAGACTAAAAGGGCAGAAAGTTCTCATTTTTAAACCCGACTTTTCTATTTCAACTGCTAATGCCTATCATGGATTGAATGAATCTAATTTCATCAATAAAGATCTGACATTAGAAAAGATTGATTCATTTAGCCAATCTTTAGATTGTAAACAATTGATGATCAACAGTTTCTCCGAAAATCTTCAACATAAATACATAGCACTAAGAACAGTGCTAAAAACTCTAAACGATCATAATATACCTTCTATGATTAGCGGGAGTGGCAGTGGTTGTTTTTCTTTACTAAGCAAAGGAAATGCTAATAATCAGCACAATTTTGTAAAAGACTGTGTGCAAGATGCATTTGGAGAAAATGCGTTTTTCGAAGAGGCACATATTCTGTAGTTTTTTATCCATGGCAAACACTCCAAAAGAAATCGTTTTGAAAGGCATTCCTGCATCTCCTGGGATTTGCCATGGTAACGCTACACTTTTTGCTCAGATCAATATTGATATTCCTCTTTATACTATTTCGCCTGATCAAATCCAAAAAGAAAAGGAGCGTTTTGAAAAAGCGATTATAAGCACTCGTGAAGAGATTATTCAAATCAGAGATCAAGTATCAAAATCTTTAGGAGAAGATGAAGCACTTATCTTTGATGCCCATTTAATGGTCTTAGAGGACAATGCATTAATCACTGAAACGGTTCAGCATATAGAGCAAAATAAACAGAATGTGGAATATAGCTTCAATCTTGTTATTGAACGTTATATTAACTTTTTCAAAACCATCGAGGATGAATATCTTAGAGAGAGGGTCTCTGACATTAAAGATGTTTCAAGAAGAGTTCTTAATAACTTAATTGGAGCTACAACGAGCAGCGTACAGTCTTCTCAGCAAAACAGAAT
>WTIG01000174.1 GCA_011522825.1 Puniceicoccaceae bacterium | reverse complement strand
ATAGCGCTGATTAATTCATTACTTTTCACACTAAATCGTATTTCGTATGCTTCCTCAAAAGTATTTTTGGGATCAAGTTGATGGAAACTTAATTGAGCAGAGCCTATTTTCAAAAAGCTCCAATAAATATCATAATCAAAATAGGTCTTATCTAGAAAGAGAGAAGTGTGCTTTGTATCAGCTAAGCTTGTTTGAAAAGGCACTAATCCTGCTAATACCAAGCTTACTAACATCAGACATTGTTTAATCTTTCGTTGATTCATCGGGAAAGTATAGTTAATTTAGAAAAAAATGAAAAAAAGACAATCTGTTTACGACAAAGCCTTAGAAATAAACTTAGATCCAAGCATATACGGAGTTTTTGCTGAAATTGGAGCTGGTCAAGAGACGGCTAATTGGTTTTTTAGAGTTTCGGCTTCTGCGGGTACGGTTGCCAAAACCATTTCGGCTTATGACATGATCATGAGTGATGCCCTCTATGGAAAGACACAGCGATACGTTTCTCAAGATCGTCTACAGTCCATGCTTGAATATGAGTATGATCTTTTAGTGGAAAGGCTCGCTAAAACGATGGGAGAAAAAACCACTTTTTTTGCATTTTGTAATACAGTACGAGCAAGAGGCTACAAAGATGATGGAGAATGTTATGGGTGGTTAGGTATTCGATATCAATTAAAGCCAAATGACAAACCGTGTGAAATCCGTATTCATGTTCGCTTGCTCGATAAAGATAACAGAGATCAAATGGAAGCTCTCGGCATCATCGGGGTTAATTTAATTTATGCGGCCTTTAAATATAGGGATGATTTGAAATTATTTGTTGAATCTTTGGTCGATGGATTAAATTCAACTAGAGTTGAAATTGATTTACTCCGTTTTGAAGAAGAGGGCTTTAAATATGTGGATAATCGCCTCTGTGCTTTGCAACTTGTACAATCAGGTCTAACTGAAGCGACTGTTTTTGACACTAACGGTGAGGTCGTTCAGCCAATGGGTATTTTATATAAAAAGCCGATACTTTTACTCAGAGGTAGCTTCAATCCGATATTAAAATTACACCTTGATATGTTAGCTCAATCGAAGCGGGTTTTTCAGACTGAATTATCCAAAGAACTTTCTGAAGACCTTGTTGAAATTTGTGAAATCAGTACCAATAATCTATTGCGTGATGGTTGCTTGGATCATGGTGATTTTCTGGATAGGGCCGACGCCATTCAGGCCCTTGGAAAGACGGTTTTAATCTCTAGAAGTGCTGAATTTCATCGCTTGACTACCTATTTGAGTCATTGCACAACTCAACCAATCGCCATTGTTCTGAGTATTGGTTTATTGAATGAATTATTTAAAGAAAAATGGTCTCAAGATTTAGAGGGTGGGATGCTTGAATCCTTTGGTCGATTATTCAAAAATAAAGTAAACCTTTATGTGTACCCTTGGCATAATTTGAAAAGTGGCGAATTAGTGACTGCGGATAATTTTAAAGCACCTGAAAGTTGGGAACTGTTTTATCGCCATTTGAAAGACAACAAGCGGATTTGCCCAGTCGGTACAGGTGACCCGACATTGCTAGCGAAAACAAGTCGTGCAGTTATGAAGCAAATTATCGATAAAGACGCAGATTGGAAAAACTGGGTCCCACAAGAAGCACTTAAAATAATCGAGCGACAGTTTTCAAAACGTTCTTAAACGTGTATTTATTACGGTTCGTTTAGTAAACGTCTCTTAGGTAACGTTTCTCTGACTTCATCTTTTTGATGTATTCAGCTGCTGCTTCTTCCGAAAGGCCTGCTTGCTCTTGGACAATTTGGTGCAAGGCTTTATCCACATCATGGGCCATGCGACTGGCATCACCACAGACGTAGAAGTAAGCCCCAGATTCGAGCCATGCATATAACTCGCTGGCATTGGCTAGCATCTTGTCTTGTACATAAACTTTTTCTTTTTGGTCACGAGAAAACGCTAAATCAATTTTGTTGAGCAAGCCTTCTTTTTGGTAAGCCTGCCATTCAGCTTGATAAAGGAAGTCAGTTATGAAGTGTTGATCACCAAAGAATAGCCAATTTTTCCCCTTAGCGCCGAGGGCTTTTCGCTCTTGCATGAAAGCTCTGAACGGTGCAATTCCAGTACCTGGTCCTACCATGATAATCGGTGCATCTGTATTTTCAGGGAGTTTGAAATTTTTATTCGGTGTTACGAACACGTCTGCTGTCGTATCTAAATCCAAGCGATTGGCTAAAAATGTGGAACAGACTCCCTCACGTTCTCTTCCATGTGTTTCATAACGTACCACTGCAACGGTTAGATGAACAGAATCTGGGTTGGCTTTTTGGCTCGAAGCAATCGAATACAAGCGGGGTGGTAATTTCCTCAATAAATCAACTAGTGATTGGGCGGTTAGTTCTTTAGCTGGGTAATCAATTAATACATCAATCAAGTCTCTTCCATTGATGTAGTTTTGAATGTTTGATTTGTCTTCATCGTCTAGAAGGCCTGCCAGAGCTTGGTTATTCGCAATAGCATTGTATCGTGTTAAAAAGGGAACGGATAGCGTTGTGATATCCAGTACAGATTTGAGCGCCTCACCTAAACTATATGTTTCATCTTTGATGGATACCGAGGTGCTTGGGTCAAACTGAGTGGTTTCTAATAGAGTACTCACGAGTTCATCGGAGTTTTTTGGCTGAACTGCTAATGAATCACCAGCCTCATAAGTTAGGCCCGTACCACTTAAATCAAATTCCAAATGCATGGTTTCCTTCGCAGATCCCGTACCATTTAGGTTAATACGTTCGGACAATTCTGATTGGCAGGGATTTTTTCTTGAATATTTGACCGCAGTTTTGGTCGTTTTGCTCACGCTACTATTATTTGAATCAAGCGTTAGAACACTGGAAAAAGCCTTAAGTGCTCCATCAGACCATTCGGCAAAATCATCATCAAAATCTACATCACAGTCTTTTCTCTCAAAAAGGCGATTACCCCCGAGGCTTTCTAAGCGAGCATCAAAATCTTTTCCGATCTTACAAAAATGTTCGTAGCTGGTATCACCTAGGGCGAGTACTGAATAATTGATTGAGTCAAGCTTAGGGGCTGAATCAGCCATGAAGGCTTCATAAAAGTCCGCTGCGGTTTCTGGTGGATCGCCTTCACCCCAAGTACTTACGATGACTAGGAGGTTGTCTGCTTTTTTAAGCGTGGCTAATGAAATCTCAGCCATGTTGCTAATCTTGGCTTTGAATCCTAATTTATTGGCTTTTTCTAGTGTTTGTTCAGCTAAGGATTCGGCATTACCTGATTCTGTTCCATATAAGATCAACAACTCAGAGGCTTTATCGGCTGCTTTCTGCGCTAGTGCATTCAAATGCTCTCGCAACCAGTTTATTTCATCGGCTTGCATTTCAGAAAAGAGAGAGGCTAGTTTTTCTGAAACAGATGAACTTAAAGGTGTGTTCTTTGGAAAATTGTTGGACATTTGATACTTTTAACCTGTTAGTAATGAAAAAATTGTTTAAATCTTATAGTGATATGACTTGCTAATTTAGTTACTTTGATTTGATTTTATTACTTCTTAACTGACAAACAAATAATTAGAGTCAAGTCGTAGCATCAAATAAGTGTTTAAAAAATAGAAGCCTAGAGCAAAACTTTTATGATATCAGACAGTCAATCACCGGAAAAATTGCATAAAAATGAGTCGATAAAATCGGCGAGTGAGTTTCTTCGTGGAACTATTCTCGAAGGATTGTCCGACTCACTGACAGGTTCTATGTCAGCAGATGACCAGCAATTAACAAAATTTCACGGTATATATCAGCAAGATAATCGAGACAACCGTGCGGAAAGAAGACGAAAGAAACTGGATAAAGCTTATACTTTTATGGCCCGTATCTGTTTGCCTGGTGGTATTTGTACGCCAGAGCAGTGGATCGCAGTAAACGACTTAGCTAATTATTGTGAATTTGATACACTGAAGATCACTACACGCCAAGCACTCCAGCTTCACGGTATCTTGAAAAGTAATTTAAAAAATACTATTCGCACAGTGAATGATGCATTGTTAACGACATTAGCGGCCTGTGGTGATGTAAACCGAAATGTTATGTGTAATCCAAATCCTCCTGAAAGTAGGGTATTTGAAGACGTGCAAGCAATTGCTGAGGCCGTGGATACACATTTAAAGCCTAGAACCTCAGCCTATGCAGAAATATGGTTGGATGGCGAAAAAGTGGTATCTCATGGAGATTCTGAAATAGAGCCTCTCTATGGAAAAACATATCTGCCAAGAAAATTTAAAATAGCATTTGCTATACCGCCCCATAATGATGTCGATGTATTCGCACATTGCTTAGGCTTTATTGCAATCATTGAAGACAATCAATTGTTGGGCTTTAATGTCACCGTAGGCGGTGGTATGGGCATGACTCATGGCAATGAAGAGACTTTTCCTCGTTTAGCTGATGTGATAGCTTTTTGTAAGCCTGACCAAGTCGTCGATGTCTCAGAGAAAATAGTTTCAATACAAAGAGATTTTGGCGATCGCTCAAATCGTGCACATGCTCGTTTTAAATACACGGTGGAAGATCGTGGAAAAGATTCGATTTTAGAAGAATTAGAAAAACGATTAGGATACAGTTTAGAAGCCCCGAAAGCATATAAATTCGAAAGTAACGGTGACCGTTATGGTTGGGTTCAAGATTATGAAGGCTTTTGGAATGTCGGTCTTTATATCGAAGGGGGACGTGTTTTAGATAACGACAAGCTAAAGATTAAGACAGGCCTCAAGGAAATAGCTAAAATCCATAAAGGGGATTTTCGTCTAACCGCTAACCAGAATGTCATCATTGGTAAAATCGCAGATGAAGATAAAGCGACCATACAAGCTCTAATCGAGGAATACGGGCTAGATGGTTATGAAAAATTTTCAGGCATTCGGAAAAATCAGATCGCCTGTGTGGCACTGCCTACTTGCGGTTTAGCACTTGCTGAATCAGAACGCTATCTACCAACTTTGGTATCGGATATTGAAGGATTGCTTGAGGAACTGGGTTTATTTAATGAGCCAATCGTTATTCGTTCTACTGGCTGTCCAAATGGTTGTGGTCGTCCATATCTAGGTGAGATTGGTTTAGTGGGTAAGGTACCTGGCAAATATAATTTATACCTCGGAGCTGGTTTCGATGGGGAACGATTAAACAAATTATATAAGAATTCAGTGACCCACGATCAGATCATTGAATGTTTAAAACCTATCTTTATTGATTTCGCTAAAAATCGTGAAAGCAATGAACGCTTTGGAGACTTTACTATTCGTGCTGGTTATGTGAATGCCACGAACGATGGCAATGCCTTCCATAGTGATTTAAAAGATATTCAATACCAAGAAAACGTTTAGCAGTAAGCACGCTTTGCCTTAACAGAAATGAGTCTGTCTTCTTCGACTGAGTAGGCGGTGAGTCTTCCCCCATAGACGCAGCCTGTGTCGATACAGAGGGTATTTCTTTTTTTGAAAATTCTCATTCTTGGAGTGTGCCCATAGACAACATAGGTGTCTTCTTCCCAATAGTTGGCCCAAGGTTTGGATTTAGATCCATAAGTACGCTTTTCTGGCAATCCGTTTTTTGTTATTACCTGTACCGTTGTGATCGTCTCTAGATCTTGAGAATGCCAAGGTTCATTTGGGCAAAATCCACCATGAACGAATAGGGTGTCTAGTGAATGTTCATAGATAAACTTAGGAAGTTGTTTAAGGTATTTCCAGTCAGATTTATTTAATTGCTTATACGTTTCTTGGTAGAAGCCATTAAGCTCTTTTAAGCTCTTCTCTTTTCTGGCTTTAAGCAATCGCATTTCATG
>WTIG01000167.1 GCA_011522825.1 Puniceicoccaceae bacterium | reverse complement strand
GGTTAATGGTCTGCTTTAGCTGGTCGTTTTTCGACTTAAGCTCTGTGTGGTCAATTTTTTTTATAGTTAGCCGTGTGTGCATCTCAGCATTCTTATCTTTTGCACCCTGCACTTGCTTTGCCATTTCTAAATTTTTCTTTTCATGATATTGAATCGCTAAAACAGCATCTTCATATTTTTTATCTAAGGCTGAATTCTTTTGAAATAGACCATAAAAAAAATAGCTCTGAACAAAAAACAAGAGGAGTAAGATGAAGGCTATTAGTTTCATGCTATGGATTCTATTTTATTGGTAATAAAATTCTGCCTCTGTTGGGTTTTTATCAGATGAGATATGAATATTAGAAGACGGATTGTGCGCCAAGCGATACAGCGTTTTGAAAATCAATTCTTCATTATTTTTCAATGATGTCTTCTCAGCTATTGATTCAACGGAAAGCGGTGAGGGTGTTTCTTTTTCAAGCAAGTCGCAAACAGCCTTCTTCATGTTAAGAATATTTGTGGCTGCCTTTTTGCCTGCTTCAACACCTGGCTGATGGTAAGCATTAATATTGATTAAATGAGCATAGAGTCCGACTGCGCGCTCGAATAAAGCGATCAACTGTCCTATAGCCTGGGCATTCACTTCTTTGATCGTTACAGTGAGGGTTTCTCGACCTTTTTCATCGAGTGCCTCTCGAGTGCCTAAATAAAAGCCATGTAAATAATCACCCGTAGAATTACCTGCTTCATCAACAGAAATAGAATTTCCCTCACGGTCCGTTAATACTTCGATGAATGTGACGAAGAAATTATGTACACCTTCTCTTAATTGCTGAACGTAAGCATGTTGGTCGGTTGAGCCTTTGTTTCCATATACGGCAATCCCTTGATTAACCACATTGCCATCAAGATCCTTCTCTTTGCCGAGCGATTCCATGATTAATTGCTGTAAGTATTTAGAAAAAAGAACTAAACGGTCTTTATAAGGAAGTATGACCATGTCTTTGCTCCCTTTGCCTTCAGTGGCATGATACCATGAGAGAGCGAGTAGGGCCGCTGGGTTTTTACGGGTTTCTTTGACTCGTGTAATTGCATCCATAGCCTTTGCTCCATTAAGTAAATCAACTATATTGATGCCTTGTAGTGCTGCGGGTAGTAAGCCGACAGTAGCAAGTTCAGAAGTACGTCCTCCAACCCAATCCCACATAGGTAAGCGATAGAGCCAATTTTCCTCAACTGCTATAGTGTCTAGTTTTGAACCTTCGCCAGTAATCGCAATTGCGTGTTTAGCGAAATCAAGCCCAGCTTTCTCATAAGCATATTTAGCTTCAAGCATGCCGTTTCTTGTTTCTGCCGTGCCACCTGATTTTGAGATTACTACCGATAAGGTTTGTCCGAGTTGTCCATCTAGGTGATCTAAAGTGCGGTCCATCCCGTCAGGATCGGTATTATCAAAATAGAAAGTATTAATACGATCGTTTTTTGGTCCTCCCAAAGCATCGGCAACAAATTGAGGCCCAAGAGCCGAGCCACCAATACCTATGATTAATAAGTTTTTAAACGAGCCTTTGTCGCCTGCACAAGATCCAGAATGCACATCCTTAACAATTGCATCAATGGAGCCAAGTGCCTCCGTGATTGCTTTTTGCGTTTCTGCATCGGGTGCTAATTCGGCATTTCTTAACCAATAGTGCCCGACTTGTCTTCCTTCATCTGGGTTGGCAATACTGCCTGCTTCAAGTGCATCCATGGCAGAAAATGCCGATTGTACTTTCTCTTCGTTGGCTTGAAAGAAGCCATCTGGGAAACGGATACGACTGTAGTCTAAAGCAAAGTCTAGCTCATTAATAGATAAGTAATGTTGTTTGAAAGTGTTCCAACTCATATAAGTTTTTAGTTTGATTAGAGATTTAAATTTTTATCGGTTACCGCACCTTCAGAAGCTGTGGCAACAAGTGCTGCGTATTTTGCAAGGACTCCTCTAAGCTCTTTGGGTGGTAGCGGTTTATAGTTCTTTAAGCGTTCAGCATACTCTTCATCCGAAATTAAAAGTTCGAGAGAATTCTTCTGAGCATCAATTTCAATCAAGTCGCCATTTTTAACAATGCCGATAGGGCCACCTTTGGCGGCTTCAGGAGTGATATGTCCTACATCAAAGCCATGACTGCCTCCAGAGAAACGACCATCAGTGATTAATGCGACATCTTGAATCAAACCCCGTCCAGCTACCGCACTCGTTGGAGAAAGCATTTCTCGCATGCCAGGGCCACCAACAGGACCTTCGTTGCGGATAACGACAACATCACCTTTTACAACATCGCCTTTTAAAATACCTTCCAGTGCAGTTTCTTCTCCTTCAAAGACTTTGGCAGTTCCTTTAAAGTAAAGGCCCTCTTTACCAGTGATTTTGCCAACAGCACCTTCTGGAGCTAAATTACCTCTGAGTATTCTTAAGTGAGTACTATCCTTAATTGGATCGTCCCATGGGCGAATGATATCCTGTTCGTCAGGATAGCTTCCGTAATGGGCTACGTCTTTCAAAGAAGCTTCAACAGTTTCGCCTGTTACAGTTAAGCAATCACCGTGAATTAGGCCTCGATCGAGCAGCATTTTCATCATTGGGCGTATGCCGCCAATGCGAATCAAATGACTCATGTGGTATTTCCCAAAAGGCTTAACATCCGCTAGAAGCGGAATCTTCCTGCCAATACGATCAAAGTCGTCGATACTCAACTCAACATTAGCTGAATGGGCAATGGCTAGTAAATGAAGTATGAGGTTGGTGGATCCCCCAAGAGCAAGGCAAGTGGTGATTGCATTCTCAAAGGCTTTTTTCGTCATGATATCACGAGGGCGGATATTTTTTTCGAGCAAATTGAGGACAGCCTTACCTGCATTTTCACAATCTTTCTTCTTACTTTCACCAACCGCTGTTTGAGCACTGCTTCCAGGTAGACTCATGCCTAAAGCTTCAATCGCACTAGCCATAGTGTTTGCGGTGTACATACCTCCGCAGGAACCCGGACCTGGAATCGCACTTTTTTCTACGTCTTTTAAGCCTTCGTCATCCAGCGCTCCTTTTGCGTGTTTCCCAACTGCTTCAAAGACAGAAACGATATCCATTGGATTGCATTTTTCTTTATCCGATTGAGCAAATCCAGGCAAAATTGTACCACCGTAAACAAAAACAGATGGGCGATTCAGGCGAGCGATGGCAATCATGCATCCAGGCATATTTTTATCACAACCACCAATGGCAACGAGCCCATCAAACCCTTCTGCAGCTGTGGTTGTTTCAATAGAGTCAGCAATCACATCTCTAGAGACTAAACTGTAGCGCATTCCTTGTGTCCCCATAGAAATGCCATCGGAAACAGTAATGGTACTAAAATTCACCGCTTTACCACCGGCAGTATTGACACCGTTGCTTGCATGTTCAGCTAGTTCGCCTAGGTGCATATTACAAGGCGTTAAATCACTGGGTGAACTGGCGATTCCGACTTGAGGCTTAGTAAAATCCTCATCGGTAAATCCAACTGCCCTGAGCATAGAGCGAGCAGGGGCACGATCAACGCCATCTACAATAGTCGATGAATAATTTCTTGTGTTCGATTCAGACATAGTTCCTTATTTAATTTAAGATAATTAATTAAAACATAGTTTTAGAACAAATTAAGGTTTCAAGGACAATATCCTTTTTTCTGTTCTTTTTATGAAATTTTGATTTTTATAAACGTAAATATGAATCCAAAGTTAAAAAAGATTGTAGAAGCCTTGCTGATATCGACCTCTGAGCCCTTGACGGTTAAAGATATGCTCAAGCTTTTTCGCAGGTATGAAGAACAATTAGCAGATTCTAAAAAGACCGAAATTGAGGAAGAGGAGGAAGAAAACGACGATTTAGGATCGTTTAAAAAGAAGGATTTAGAAATGGCACTTCAATCCATCATGGAAGAAGCGGAAGTTGAAGATCTTGCCTACCGCTTAGTCGACGGACCAAAAGGATTTTATTTGGCTACAGCACCGCAATTTTCTGACTATATACGATTATTGCGTGCAGAACCTAAGCCTATGAAACTGACCATGGCGACTTTGGAAACATTGTCGATTATTGCTTATCGCCAGCCTGTCACCCGAGCGGAGATCGAATCTATTCGCGGGGTCTCAGTGGATAGCCCAGTGAACCGCTTATTAGAAATTGAGCTGATTGAGGTGGTTGGCCGTGCTGAATTGCCAGGCCGTCCCATACAATATGGCACCACTGAAAAATTCTTAGAGTTTTCAGGAATCAAAGATTTGGAAGATTTGCCCACATCTGATATTTTAACTAATGTTCAAATTGATGACTTTATGCGAAAAGATAAAGAGTCTGAAAGTGAGATTTCTGATGAGGCAGTGGGTTTAGCGAAAGAAACTAACGCATCAGAGTTGCCACTGGAGGAAACTTTTGTTGAAGTGGATTGGCAAAAGGAAAACATGGAAAGCGATGCCTATTTAGAAACAGAAAAATCGGGAGAAGATTGATTATGGGTCAAAAGAACTTAGACAAACAGAGAGAGCAAATTGATAAGATCGATGCTAATATTGTCGATTTACTCAACCAGCGCTTAACCGTTGCTCATGAGATTGGTAAAATCAAGCAAGAGTCTGGAGCCGATTTTTATGACCCAGCTAGAGAAGCAGAAGTATTCAAAAAATTAGCGGCACTCAATAAAGGACCGCTAAATCAATCTGCCTTAAATGCTATTTATCGAGAAGTTATTTCTGCATCAATTGCTCTAGAGAAAGAACTCCAAGTGGCTTTTTTAGGGCCAGAGGCAACGTACACACATCAAGCGGTACTGAAGAATTTTGGGGTGAGTTTGAAAGCAACTCCTATGAAAACTATTTCAGACGTTTTTTCTGCTGTTGAAGCAGGGGATTGTGATTATGGTGTGGTGCCTATTGAAAATTCTACTGAAGGGGCTGTTTTTCATTCGATGGATGAGTTAGTCGAATCGGATTTAAAAATTTGCGCACAGGTTTATTTGCCAATCGAGCATTGTTTAATCGCACAGTCACCTCTTGATGCGATTAAAGAGGTTCATTCAAAAGACCAAGCACTTGGGCAGTGTCGTGAATGGTTGAGGCGCAATTTGCCCAATGCTGAATTAGTAGAATCCCACAGTACAGCAAGTGCAGTTGAAATTGCAGCGAAGCGTTCTGAAGTTGCGGCTATTGCCAGTTCGATTGCTGCAGAATTGAATGATGTACCAATCGTTCAAAAAGGCATCCAAGACAATTCAGAAAACGTCACACGCTTTTTAGTGATTGGGAAAACGGAAGTCAGACCCTTGGGTGACGGGCATGATAAAACAAGTTTAGTCATCTCGCTTAAAGATCAATCAGGTGCTTTAGAGAAAGCATTGATGCCTTTTGCAAAACGGGGGATTAATTTATCGAAAATCGAATCTCGACCGAGTCGCAAAAAAGCTTGGGACTACTTTTTCTTTATTGATCTGATTGGCCATATCGAAGAAGACTTGGTTCAAGAAGCTATTGAAGAGTTAAAGGATTGCTCGTCATTTGTAAAATGGCTTGGTAGCTATCCAAATGTTTAATTAATTTTTTTAAGCTTTTTGACATTAAAGCAGATTAATCTATAATTACCTTTTTATTATGAATATTAGCCTATTGAAATCCAAACTATTAAGAGCCGAGATCACGGATCGAGCTTTGCACTACGAAGGTAGCTTAGCTATCGATAGTGCATTGATGGAAGCTGTTGGTTTGCTTCCCTATGAAAAGATTTTAGTAGCTAATATTGCAAATGGAGAACGTTTTGAAACCTATGCTATTGAAGCACCTAAGGGTTCTCATGTGATTTCTTTAAACGGGGCAGCTGCCCATAAGGGAGAAATCGGTGACCGAGTGGTGATTATGTCCTTCGCTCAAGTTGATGCTAAAGAAGCAAAAGATTGGAAGCCCAAGGTTTTGGTCTTGTCTGAGAAAAATAGCCAAGTTGTTCGCGCAGACAATGTCTTGATTGCCGAAAATTTATCCATTTAAGGAATATGTTGTACATATATTTCACTTAAAAGTTGACTTTAAATATTGAGATTGATTTTCATTAATCAAAATTATCAAAAATGAAAATTCACTCTACATACTTATTATTGTTTATTGCATTAAATTCTTATTCTTTTGGTGAAAATACAGAGCAAAGCATAACTAC
>WTIG01000015.1 GCA_011522825.1 Puniceicoccaceae bacterium | reverse complement strand
GAATAAGACATCGAACTGATTTGGGTCTCTCGCTAATTGCATAGCAGCGTTATCCACATACATGTGGCTGAGTTCAATTTCGGGTGCGTGTTTTGCAAAATATTCAGTGACCACTTTTCGCCATAAAACAGAAGTTTCGAGAACATTAGCTTTATCGACCGAGCAAACTTTTTTCTGACGAGTTTTAGCCGCATCAATCGCCACTTGTGCTATACGCTCAATCTCGCTGGTTTTGTAAACCATTGTATCGATAGCAACGGTTTCTCCGTTTTCTTCATAAGTTGATTTTGGCTGTCCGAAATAGATGCCTCCAGTGAGCTCTCGAATACAAACAATATCGATACCATTAGGGATGCGATTTGTTTTAAGGGGCGAAGCTTCAGATAGTTCACTATAAAGAAGCCCAGGACGTACATTGGCATATAAAGAAAAGGCTTTGCGAATAGGGAGAAGGGCGGCTCGTTCGGGCTGCTCTTTGGGCGGTAAAGATTCCCATTTAGGTCCACCCACAGAACCGAATAAAATCGCATCAGCAGCTTGGCATATTTGATGGGTACTATCTGGGAAAGCAGTCCCATGATTATCAATAGCGATTCCACCTATATCGGCTTCTTCATAATCCAAAGAAAAGTTATAGCGTTCACCTGTCGCTTTTAACACCTCAAGAGCTACGTCCATGACCTCCGGCCCAATTCCGTCTCCAGGAAGTACTGCAAATTTTAATGATTTCATAATATAAAGTTTTTCTATTTCAAAATGATCAGCCTGAATAGCAAGTCATTAAAGCATCAGCAATCATGGATGGGTTCTTTGCAATTTTAACACCCGCTTCTTCCATCGCTTGAAATTTTGCTTCTGCAGTTCCCGCTCCATTTTCTGAAATAATAGCACCCGCATGGCCCATTGTACGTCCTTTAGGAGCCGATGCACCAGCAATGAAACCAGCGATCGGTTTAGAGACGTGCTCTTTGATGTATTGGCAGGCTTCCTCTTCAGCATTGCCACCAATTTCACCGATCATGATGATCGCGTCCGTGTCAGGGTCTTCATTAAATAATTGTACCGCATCTTTCTGAGAAGTCCCGTTAATCGGATCACCTCCGATACCGATACAGGTACTTTGACCGAGCCCTTTCTGTGTGAGTTGCCACACAGCTTCGTAGGTGAGTGTACCAGAGCGAGAAACCACTCCGACACGGCCTTCTTTGTGAATATAGCCAGGCATAATTCCAATTTTGCATTGGCCAGGCGTGATAATTCCCGGGCAATTTGGCCCAATCAAACGAGTCTTTACTGAACTTTGATTCAGTCTGTGGCGAACTTCTGCCATATCTTGTACGGGAATACCCTCAGTAATACAGACAATGAGTTCAATACCTGCATCAATCGATTCCAAAATAGAATCAGCCGCAAAGGGTGGTGGCACATAGATGACCGAGGTATTCGCTCCGTGCTGATTAACTGCTTCGCTTACCGTATTACAAATAGGAACAGAGTTTTCCCACTTCAATCCACCTTTCCCGGGAGTGACTCCAGCAACAACATTTGTTCCGTATTCAACACACTGTTGCGTGTGAAAAGTCCCAGCATTTCCTGTAATTCCTTGGACAACAAGGCGTGTATTTTTATCCACTAATATACTCATAAAGTTTTTTCAGTTTAATTAGATTATTAGGCAGTGACTTTTTGGGTGATGATTTCTGCCGCTTCTGCCAGACTGTCTGCTGAGGTTAATTCAAGGCCACTTTCTTTTAAAATTACCTTTCCTGCTTCAACATTTGTGCCTTCGAGACGAACGACAAGCGGCACAGATAGCGAAACATTTTTTGCGGCTGATACAATACCTCGAGCGATGATATCGCATTTCATAATCCCGCCGAAAATATTCACCAAGATGCCTTTAACATTTGGATCCGATAAAATGATTTTGAAAGCAGCAGTGACTTGTTCCTCGTTTGCGCCTCCGCCAACATCGAGGAAATTGGCTGGTTCACCCCCGTAGGACTTAATGATATCCATCGTGGCCATAGCTAAGCCTGCACCATTTACCATACAGGCGATATTGCCCTCTAGAGCTATATAGTTAAGATTATAGGCTGAAGCTTCGACTTCTTTTGGATCTTCCTCGTTGGTATCTCTGAGTTCAGCGATATCAGGATTTTTATACAGTGCGTTGCTGTCAAAACTGACTTTTGCATCCAGAGCAACTAATCTACCTTCTTTGTTAGTAACCAGTGGATTGATTTCTATAAGTTCAGCATTCTTCTCAATCGCCAGTTTATACAGTCCGCCCAATATCTTTGAAAGCTCTTTCACTTGTTGGCCACTGAAGCCGAGCTTGAAGGCTATTAAGCGGCAGTGATGTGGTTTGAGTCCCATATCCAATGAGACTGGAACTCGAATGATTTTCTCTGGGGTTTTTTCGGCAACAGCTTCAATGTCCATACCGCCTTCGGTTGAGGCGATAATCACTGTCTGCGCCGATTCTCTGTCTAAAACAACGGCTAAATAGTATTCGTGGTCGATATCACTTCCTTCTGTAAAATATAAGGTTTGTACCTTCCGCCCTTGGGGGCTTGTTTGCTTAGTCACAAGGTGATTGCCAAGCATGGCTAAGCCTGCAGCTTTCGCTTTTTCTGGGGTGTCACAGAGTTGCACGCCCCCTTTATATCCATCAGTAAATGTTCCTTTACCTCTGCCGCCTGCATGAATTTGTGCTTTAACGACAATTAAACCCTGAGGATCTAATTCTGCAATGGCGGAATCAATACTGGCTTCATCCTTTGCAGGAATGCCTTTGGGAATTGGTACATGGTATTGATCGAGGAGTGCTTTTGCTTGATATTCGTGTATGTTCATACTGAGTTCTATGAGTATTTAATTATTTCTCTAGAGTAAGAATTTGGAATGCCAAATAGCCTACTAAAGTGCAAACATTTTAATCTTTTTCTTTAATTTTTTTCCATGGCTTCCACCTATGAAAAAAAGCCCTTAAATAAATTAAGGGCTTTCGGAAAGTGGATAATCTTTTCTAAGTGTCTATGAAGCTTATTTCTTTTTCGCTTCTTCGCGCTCTTTCACTTCTTTGATCACAGTTTCTGCAACATTTTTAGGAGTAGCAGAATAGTGAGAGAATTCCATAGAGAATTGACCACGACCTGAAGTCATTGTTCTTAGGTGACCGATGTAACCAAACATTTCACTCAATGGTGCATCTGCTTTAATGCGAATGCCCGTTGCGTTTGGCTCTTGGCTTTTGATCATACCTCTTCGACGGTTCAAATCTCCGATCACATCACCCATATTTTCTTCACCGCAGAAAACATCAAGTTTCATGATAGGCTCTAAAATATCGGGTTTACCTTTTGGAATGGACTGACGATAAGCTGCTTTAGAAGCGATTTCGAAAGCCACTGCTGAAGAGTCAACTGCGTGGAATGCACCATCTTCAAGTGTTACTTTGATATCCACAGTTGGGTATCCAGCAAGCACACCTTTCTCAAGTGAGTTTTTAAATCCTTTTTCAACTGCAGGCCAAAATTCTCTAGGAACATTACCACCGACCACTTTGGATTCAAATTCAAATCCTGAACCGGGCTCCAATGGCTCAATAGAGTAATCAATTTTAGCAAATTGACCAGAACCACCAGACTGTTTCTTGTGTGTGTAAGAATCATTAACGGGCATAGTGATAGTTTCACGGTAGGCCACTTGTGGTTTCCCAATTTCTGCTTCTACCCCGTAAGTTCTTTTTAGAATGTCGACTTTAATATCTAAGTGAAGCTCACCCATACCTTTAAGAATGGTTTCACCAGAATCTTCATCTGTTTCAACTTGGAAAGAGGGGTCTTCAGCCACCATTTTACCAATTGCAGTTCCGAGCTTCTCAGCTTGTCCTTTGTCCTTTGGTTTAACCGCAATTGAAATAACTGGTTCTGGGAATACCATAGGCTCTAATGTAGCAGGTTTGTTTGGATCACTCAGTGTATGACCTGTTTGAACCGTTTTCATACCTAATAGTGCAACAATATCACCCGCTTGTGCTGAATCTACTTCACTACGGTCATCCGCATGCATTTCAATAATACGACCGATACGTTCTGTTTTTCCAGTGAATGTATTTAATACACTCATACCTTTTTCGATTTTACCTGAGTAAATTCGAGTGAAAGTCAGTGCACCGTATTTGTCATCCATAATTTTAAAAGCAAGAGCTCTTAAAGGTTTGTTTGGATCAACATCAGCAAATTCACCAGTTTCATTTCCTTCTGGGTCCACTTCAGGCTGTGGGTTCACTTCAGTTGGATTCGGTAAGTATTCTACAACCGCATCCAAGATGAGTTGAACACCTTTGTTTTTGAAAGAAGATCCACAATAGGTTGGGAAAAAGGCGAGTTCACGAGTTCCTTTGCGGATACACTGTTTGAGAACCTCAAGGCTTGGCTCTTCACCATTCAGGTAAGATTCCATAGCATCATCATCTTGCTCTACAGCAGTTTCAATCAGTTTTTCGCGCCATTCAGCCGCCTGATCAACCATATCTGCTGGGATATCAGTAATTTCATAATTTTCTGGTTTTCCAGAATCATCCCAAATCCATGCTTTTTGGGTTAATAGATCAACAACACCCGAAAGCTCACTTTCTTTACCAATCGGTAAAACCATAACAAGTGGATTAGCACCAAGTACTTTCTCAACTTGCTCAACCACCTTGTAGAAGTCGGCTCCAATTCTGTCTAATTTATTAACATAGATCAAACGAGCTACTTTAGACTCATTCGCATAACGCCAGTTCGTTTCAGATTGAGGTTCAACACCACCAGATCCACAGAAGACACCAACGCCTCCGTCCAAGACTTTTAGTGAACGATACACCTCAACGGTAAAGTCAACGTGACCAGGTGTATCGATGATGTTAAAGCGATGTGGCTCAAATTGGTTGTTGCTTCCGTTCCAGAAACAAGTTGTCGCCGCTGATTGGATGGTAATTCCACGTTCCTGCTCTTGCTCCATGAAGTCAGTCGTAGCCGCACCGTCATGAACCTCTCCTAGCTTGTGAATCTTGCCAGTAAGTTTAAGAAATCGTTCAGTTGTAGTCGTTTTACCAGCATCAACGTGGGCGAAGATACCGATATTTCTGTAATTATTTAGATCTGTCATTGTGTTTTAGAAAATTGATAAGCAGAGTTAAATTCTTGGTTTTGAGTAATTTTTTTAAAAATTCAACACTATTTGTAAAAAATTAAATGGCGTAGAGTAGAGGCTTTGTTCACTTCTGCAAGCTAGTAAATCTTATTTTTCCCATTTTTAGAATAGGGTGGATTTTTTATCATTCTTGTTTAATACTTATTTGTAAAATACATGAATCAGGAAATAGAGACAGAATTACCAATAGTAGCAGTTGCTGGAGGAAGTGGTTTTGTTGGGACGCATTTGAGAAAGAAATTGTCTTCAGGGTTTCGATTTCGGGCACTTACGAGAAGTACGACTATTGCTCAAGCCAGTCCAGATATTGCATCTACAGAATGGGTGAACTGCGATTTATATTCGCTACCAAAGGTCACCGAAGCTCTGAAAGGGTGTAAGTACGGTATTTATTTAGTTCATTCGATGGCTCCATCCAGCCGCCTTAGACAGGGACACTTCAGAGACCTAGATTTATTACTGGCCGATAATTTCATTAGGGCGGCGGAAGAGGCTGGGTTAGAGCATGTTATCTATTTAAGCGGCATCATGCCTAATGAATCGGAAAAGCGATTGTCTTCCCATTTAAAAAGCCGTTTAGAAGTTGAGTCTGTTTTGCGTAGCCGTTCGGTGAAAGTTACCGTGCTTCGTGCGGGTATTATTTTTGGCCCAGGTGGTTCTTCTTTTTCTATCTTAATCAACCTAGTTCGCCGTTTGCCAATGATGGTGTTTCCTGCATGGACTCATTCAATGACTCAGTCAATTGACATAAACGATGTCTGTCGTGCCTTTCGTTTATGCTTTGAAAATGCTTCTTATAAAGGCGGTACTTTTGATTTAAGTGGACACAAGCCGATGAGCTATAAGCAATTAGTGAAGCGAGTCGCAGAAAAGCTAGGTCGAAAATTTATCTCAATTTCAATACCGTTTAATTTCTTTTTTATTTCCAAGCATTGGTTATCTATATTAGGCGGCGTGCCTCTTGCCTTAGCAGAACCGCTTCAAAAAAGCTTGATTCATGATTTAAGGTCTGAACCCAACC
>WTIG01000170.1:3924-6464 GCA_011522825.1 Puniceicoccaceae bacterium | reverse complement strand
GAATATCAAAAAGCCGATCAGCCATATAGCCAAGCCAAACAGAAACTCCTAAAATAAGGCAATTTTGAGCATTGAGACTAGTATTAAATAAATTCTGGGCAAAATATAGGTACCAAGCGATACTGATTAGAGGCGCATCCATAGCACTTATGCTTAAATATGACCAAATAGGATAGCGTTTCATATTTTTATAGGAAATGTATTTCGTGTTTTACATTTCATGAATAATAATTATGTTTTCATATATGAAAGAAAAAAGAAATCAATGGAATGTTTTATCTAATCACGGCCTGGTTTTAATATGTCTCCATAATTATGAAGGCTATCCTATGCGATTAATTGGTCAAGTCATAGGAATTACAGAGAGAGCTGTACAGCGTATTATCGCTGATTTAGAGCAATCTGGTTATATTATTCGAGAAAAAGTGGGTCGCAAAAATCATTATAAAATACAAAAAGACGCTTCTTTAAGGCACGCAGTCAGTGGACATTGTACAGTAGGGCAATTTTTAGAGTGTTTCAATGCCGATATTGAAGCTGTTGAGGCAATAAATAGCATGAACCACTGGCGAATTGGTGAACATGGCTCTGAAATGTACCATCAAATCAAATAATCTTGATATCTTGATATATAGCTTGCTTTTTTTAGATAGGTCTTACTTTATTGAGACATGTCTAAACAATTTATATTTTCTTCTGAATCAGTCGGTGAAGGTCACCCAGATAAAGTAGCTGATTATATCTCCGATAGTATCTTAGACGCTTGTTTGAAACAAGACGTAAACAGTCGTGTTGCTTGTGAAACTTTGGTTAAAAGTAATACGGTAACGATCGCGGGTGAGATAACAACAAAAGCTCAGCTGAATTATGAGTCAATTGTACGAGAGGCGATTCGAGAAATTGGCTACACAAATGAAGACGATGTATTTCAGGCCGATACAGTGTTTGTAAATAATTACATCACCCAACAGTCTAATGATATTGCACAGGGTGTAGATGCTAAAAAAGTCGAAGGAAAAGGGACTGATCAACAAGGAACAGGCGATCAAGGGATTATGTTTGGTTTTGCTTGTAAGCAGACTCCTGAATACATGCCTGCACCGGTCATGTATGCCCATAGGATTTTAAGGGAGATGGCTCGCCAACGGAAAGAGCTTGGTGTGAGTTGGTTGCGACCCGATGTGAAAAGCCAAGTGGCTTTAGAATTTAATGGAGATGAAATTACTGGAATCAAAAATGTCGTTGTTTCTACGCAACATGTGGAATCGGTCTCTTTAGAGGAAATAAAAGCTTTTTGTATAGATGAGGTCATCAAAAAAGTGCTTCCAGAAAATTTAATTAAATCGGATACAGAATTTTTGATTAACCCAACTGGAAAGTTTGTAATTGGAGGACCTCAAGGTGATGCAGGTCTAACCGGTAGAAAAATTATAGTCGATACCTACGGGGGTTGGGCACGGCATGGTGGAGGCGCTTTTTCTGGGAAAGATCCCTCAAAAGTTGATCGTTCAGCAGCCTACTTTACTCGATGGGTTGCTAAGAATATCGTGGCGGCTGGATTGGCCGAATCTTGCGAATTAGAAGTTGCCTATGCGATAGGGCATCCTTACCCGACAAGCATTCATGTGGATACTTTTGGAACACACACGGTAGAAGAGGCAAAAATAGTATCGGCGATTCAGGAGGTATTTGATTTTAAACCAGCTGCAATTATTGAGCAATTAGATTTGCTTAATCCAATTTACAAAGGCTCTACGCATTATGGGCATTTTGGCAAAGATGATTTGCCATGGGACTGCCTTTCAAAAGTTGAAGCTCTGAAACAAAAAGTATAATTTCAAAAACAATTAAGATATGACAACAAAGACTGATACCGTAACCGATACAAGTGTAGCGTATAAAATTAAAGATATTTCCTTAGCCGAGTTTGGGCAAAAAGAAGTGCAGGTCGCACAACATGAAATGCCTGGCTTAATGGCAACGCGTGAAAAATATGCACAAGAGAAACCTTTGAATGGGGTTCGTATTATGGGCAGTCTGCATATGACGATCCAAACTGCAGTTTTGATTGAAACCTTGAAAGAACTAGGGGCTGATGTTCGTTGGTGCTCTTGTAATATTTTTTCAACTCAAGACCATGCAGCAGCCTATGTGGCCAAATATTTAAATGTCCCTGTATTTGCCTGGAAAGGGGAGACTTTAGAAGAGTATTGGTGGTGTACATTGCAGGCTTTAACTTGGCCAGACGGTCGAGGGCCTGAACTGATTGTCGATGATGGAGGTGATGCGACATTACTAATCCATAAAGGCTACGAACTTGAACATGGCGATAATTGGGTCGACTCTGATTCAGATAGTATGGAAGAGGCTGTGATCAAAAATCTTCTAAAAAATGTTCATAAAAAAGAAACTAATCATTGGACAGAAGTGGTTAAAGATTGGAAAGGCGTTTCTGAAGAAACAACCACAGGAGTCCATCGCCTTTATGAAATGCACAATGCAGGTCGCTTACTAGTGCCTGCCATTAATGTGAATGATTC
>WTIG01000170.1:0-3824 GCA_011522825.1 Puniceicoccaceae bacterium | reverse complement strand
ATGAAATGCACAATGCAGGTCGCTTACTAGTGCCTGCCATTAATGTGAATGATTCCGTGACAAAATCTAAATTCGATAACTTATATGGGTGTCGTGAATCTTTGATTGATGGAATTAAGCGTGCCACAGATGTCATGATCTCCGGTAAGGTGGGCGTGGTGTGTGGCTATGGAGATGTAGGAAAAGGATGTGCCGCCGCTCTTAAAGGGATGGGTGCTCAAGTTGTTGTTACGGAGGTTGATCCAATCTGTGCTTTGCAAGCTGCGATGGAAGGCTATCGAGTATTAACAGTTGAAGACACATTAGGATGGGGTGATATTTACGTCACGACTACAGGAAACTTTGGTATTATTACAGCGGAGCATATGAGCCAAATGAAAGATCAAGCAATCGTCTGTAATATAGGGCATTTCGATAATGAAATCGAAGTGGATATCTTAAACGATACTCCAGGTGTTGAGGTTACTGAGATTAAAACCGATGAGCAGGGTGCCGTTGATAAGTATACTTTCCCAAGTGGAAATTCAATTTATATGTTAGCGAAAGGTCGACTGGTCAATTTAGGTTGTGCTACTGGACACCCTTCATTTGTTATGTCAAATAGCTTTACCAACCAAGCTTTAGCTCAAATCGAACTATGGAAGCAAGTAGAGAATTATACACCAGGTGTGTATCTTCTTCCAAAAAACATTGATGAAGAAGTGGCTCGTTTACACTTAGAAAAGATTGGTTGTAAACTAACGGTACTCAGCGACAAGCAAGCGAAATATATCGGTGTCAATTCAGAAGGACCATTTAAGCCTGATCGCTATCGTTATTAAAAAGCGATAAAAAGTCATTCACCATCGTATAAAACGCTGGCACTAATAGCAGCGTAATAAAGGTGGCGAATAAGACTCCAAAGCTAAGTGAAATAGCCATAGGGATTAAAAACTGTGCTTGTAGACTCGTTTCAAATAGAATCGGCAGTAAGCCTGCAAAGGTGGTTAGTGAAGTCAGTAGAATTGGACGGAAACGGGCTACTCCAGATTGTTCGATAGCTTCTTTAATTCCGATACCTTCGATGCGTTTTTTATTGATATAGTCAATCATGACTAGGCTGTCATTAACAACAACCCCAGTCAGGGCCACAAAGCCAAGAATGGATAAAATACTCACTGGTTGATTGAGGATAAAATGGCCTCCGATTGCACCAATCATACCAAAGGGAATCACTGACATGACAATGATTGGTTGGATATAAGATTTCAACGGAATGGCTAGTAGAGCGTAAATAATAAACAGTGCTAGTAAGGTCTTTTGTATAAGGCTGCTAAAGATATCTGATTGCTCTCTAGCCTCTCCTTCAAATGACCATTTGATATCGGGATAAGTCGTTAAAATTTTATCAATCGATCCTAGCTCATTTTTATTGCCCATTAAATCTGCACGAATGAGTTCTAAATTAGCTTTAGATTTATCCGCATCGGCAGTTATATTAATCACCCTTCGTTGATCAATTCTTCGAATCGATGAAAACCCTTCGCCTATTGAATAATCGGCTACAGTGTTTAGCGGGACTTTTTCTCCAGAAGGGAGTTGTATCAATAAAGTATCTAGGTCTTTAGAATGAATACTTTCATTTTTAGGATAGCGTACTTTTACTTTAATATCATCAGAAGCTCTTTGGATTCTTTGGGCCTCAATTCCATAAAAGGCGGCTCGGACTTGTGAACCAACAGATGCTTGAGTAAGGCCCAGTGATTCGGCACTCGGTTTTAGCTTAATTTGAACTTCATTTTTTCCGCCTCTAAAACTATCTTTGATATCAAAAATACCTTCGTAATCATACAATAAGGCTTTGAGTTCTTCAGAGACTATTTCCAATCGATTGAGGTCTTTTCCAGAGATTTGTATATTAATCGCTTCGCCCGCTGTACCCGCTGCATTAGCATCAAAACTGAT
Source organism: Puniceicoccaceae bacterium (assembly GCA_011522825.1). GTDB lineage: Bacteria > Verrucomicrobiota > Verrucomicrobiia > Opitutales > Coraliomargaritaceae. The sequence continues at coordinate 1,880 of WTIG01000170.1, read as the reverse complement.
ATCTTCTGCTCCAACGATGGGGCCAATAATTTCCCTCCAACGATTGGCTAAATTAGGGGCTGAAAGGGCTTCTATATCGCCACCATCAGCAAGGTCTTCTCGCTTGTATAATTCAACTGCGATTTCCCCAATATTTTCTGAACGAATACTTGAGCCTTCTCCCATAGGGCCACCGCTTCCATCAAAATTAGTGCCACCTACAGTCACCACTATATTATCAAAAGGTTGCCCATAGCCCATATCCATTATTTCTTGGGATAGTTCATTGAGTCCTGCCTCCATTTGCTGAATAGCTTTTTCTGTGACCTGATAGGGTGTCCCCTCAGGCATGGATACTTTAGCTAAAATATAGTCTGAAGGTACTGGAGGAAAAAAGACAAACTTGAGATGATTTCCAATTAAGAAAGAGAGCATGATCATCAAGATGGCGATAAAACTTGCTAACAAAGTGTAGCGTCGCTCGATGGATTTTTTTAAAACAGGACGGTACTTTTCATCAATGAATCTTTCTAAAGCATTAGCGATCATTCGCTGTTTCTTTTGAAACCAATTCAATTCTTTTTGTGCTCCAGTGCCTACTTTGCAAAGGGTTAAATGATAGGGAAGTACTAATTTGGATTCTACTAAGGAACCAATCAAAGTCGCAATCACTACAATCGGAATAGGAAAGAAGAATTTACCTAAGAAGCCAGGTATGGTTAGAATCGGTATAAAGGCGACTATTGTCGTAAGGACGGCAAAAGTTACTGGAATAGACACTCTTTTTGTTCCAATGACTGAGGCATTAACACCTGGGCCTCCTTGTTTCTGGAATTCAGTAAATATACTTTCTCCAACGATAATCGCATCATCAACTACAATTCCCAATACCAATATGAAGCCAAAAAGAGAGGCTAGATTGATGGTAACATCAAATACTGGTAAAACGATGAATGCTCCCAAGAAAGAAATAGGAATACCGAGCATGACAAAAAATGCCAATGAAGGTCGGAGAAACAAAGTTAAGATTATAAAGACGAGAATCAGCCCATAGATGCCATTTTCAATCAGCATATTCAGACGGCTCTTTAGATAGAAAGTAAAATCTCTGAAAGGCTCTATATAGATGCCTTCAGGCAGGGTACTTTGAATATTTTTAGCAAACGCTCTAACCGCTTCAGAAACCTCCAAGGCACTTTGGTTGCCCACCGCAAATATGCGTAACATTATGGAACGCTGCCCATTAAATAAACTGGTTATTTTGGTGTCAGAAAATCCATCTTCAACAGTCCCAAGGTCTTTAATTCTTAAAGTACTCCCATCAGATTGTTTTAAAACCGGTATCGCTTCAAAGTCACTTTGTTTATAGGCTTTTGCTTTTGTACGAATGAGGATTTCTCCTTCTTCAGATTTAATAATGCCTCCAGGAATATCAACAGCTTCTGAACGGATTGCTTGAGCAACGGTCTCTAAAGTAATGTTATATTCATTGAGGGTGTCTTCTGAGATAAATATAGATATTTCTAATTCTGGATAGGCTTTAATATCCACTTGGCTGATGCCTTCTTGGAAATTCAGTTCATCTTTAATATATTCTGCAACTTGCTTTAATGTAAGTGGGTCTGTATCGCCATAAATTGCTAAAGAAATAACTTCATTGCGGATATTGATTTCTTCGACACGAGGCTCTTCTGCCTGTTCAGGAAAATTATTAATCGTATCGATTTCTGATTTGATCTGGTCCCGTATATTTTTTTTGTCGTAGCCACGTTGTACTTCAACAACAACAGTTCCAATATTTTCTGACGCATAGGCATTGATTTTTTTAATGCCTTCGATGCTTTTTATACGGTCTTCTATTAGTTCTATGATTCCTGTCTCAACTTCACTCGGTGCTGCAC
>WTIG01000207.1 GCA_011522825.1 Puniceicoccaceae bacterium | reverse complement strand
TTACAAAATTAACCGAAGTATTTCAGCAATTAACTAAAAATATATTACCAAAACTTTCAAAAAAGAAATATTTCTTTTTTGATTTAGCAGACCCAGAAAAAAGAACCGATAGTGAAATTTTAGAAGTGTTAAATCTACTCAAAGACTTTGAGCCTTACGGTAAAGTTGTATTGGGATTGAATCTACGAGAATCATCCCAAGTTGCTAATTTATTGAAAATTGATGATCAAGATGAGGACCTATCACTGAGAGCAAAAGCGATCAAAGAAGCACTTTCTGTTAATTGCGTAGTGATTCACCCTGTCGAGTCTGCACATTGTGGGAGTGATGAAGGCACCTTTAATTTAGTTGGTCCTTATTGCGAAAAACCAAAAATCACAACTGGAGGCGGCGACCATTTCAATGCTGGGTTCATAACGGCTAAGCTTTTAGGCTTATCTGACTTAGCTTCGCTTGCAGTTGCCGTTTCTACTTCAGGCTATTATGTACGTAATGCTCAAAGTCCTACCTACCAAAATATTATTGATTTTGTAAATTCCTATTAATTCATCCCCATCATTCAGTGAGTGGTTATTTTATAACATTTGAAGGCAGCGAGGGTTGTGGCAAAACAACCCAAATAGAAGCCTTAGCCAAAGCTTTAGAGGCTCAAGGAAAAACCGTATTAATCACTCGTGAACCAGGTGGCACTTTAATTGGTGAGAAAATCCGCAATTTGCTACAGGACCCAGGCCACAAAAATGAAATCAGTGATATGGCAGAGCTACTATTGTTTTCTGCTTCTAGAGCCGAACTCATCGCCAGTCGCATTCAACCTGCTTTAAAAAGAGGAGAAATTGTCATTTGTGATCGTTTTTATGATTCTACTTATGTCTACCAAGGTTTAGGTAGAGCCATTGGAATGGAAATAGTAGAACAGCTAAATCAAATCACCGTAGGTACACTGAAGCCAGATCTAACCATCTTACTGGATCTGGATGCTAAGGTTGGAATTGAGCGAGCAAAGTCTCGTCAATCGGGGGAACTGGACCGTATTGAAAACGAATCACTCGCTTTTTTTGAAGCAGTAAGAAATGGTTATCTTGAGTTATCTAAAAAAGAGCCTGGACGATTTAAAACCATTGATGGACTTCTCAGTGTCAATGCGATCAAAGCAATCATTTGGGATACCGTAGAAACTAAATTTTTAAGTTAATTCTGTTATGCGTCCATTAGAGGTTTTACATAAATCGATCGAAACCAATAAGCTGGGCCACGCTATCTTACTTGAAAGTAAAAACTGCAAAACACTCAGTGAAACAGCCGAATCACTGGCTTCTAAAATTTTAAAAACAGACGCACTCCATAGTCACCCAGACTTTTTTACCCTGCGCCCTTCAGGAAAATCACGCTTCATTCGCATTGGCAAAAAGGAAGATCGAAACAAAGGAAACCTACCTGAAAATACAATGAGGCGATTAATCGATGATTTACAAAAGACATCGAATCAAGGCGGGCATAAAGTAGCTATCATTTATGAAGCTGAGCGAATGAATAAAGAGTCCGCTAATGCTTTTTTAAAAACTTTGGAAGAGCCTCCTTCGGACACGATACTCTTTCTACTCACTCACCGCCCTTATGACCTAATTGATACGATTAAGAGTCGCTGTCTCACCTATCGCATACCCGCAGATACGGTTCTTGAAACCAACGAACTTTGGGAGTCTTGGAAACACAGTTATTGGCAATGGATGAGTTCTCTTATTCAGGGCTACGATCGCTCTAAATTGGGTCATTTATTTTTTGGGTTTTATGGTATGGTGATCAAGTTGCAAAGCACCATTGAGAACTACAGAGAAAGTGTTCTGGTTTCAGAAGAAGAAAAGGTTCATCGGGTATTAACAGATGATGAAAAAACCGCAATGCAAACGGGCATAGAACGAACGGTTCGTGAGCAATTGTTTTCGCAAATTGCTGATTTAAATAATGATTTCGTCAAAGAAACGGCCAAACAAAATGATCAAAAATATTTAGTTTTCGCCTTAGACGAAATCATGAAAGCACTTGAAAAAAGCCTTTCCTTGCTTCAATTAAATTTCAATGCTTCATCGGCTATTGAATTGTATTTCTTAAAGTCTTTAAGGGTATGGTCAAAAGCCACTAAAGATTATCACTAAAATAGTATCCACTATGTGCGGGCGTTATTCTCTTTTTTCATCCTCAAAATCCCTTTCTGAAGAATTGGGACTATCCATTGATATTGATTTATCTCCCTCTTATAATATCGGTCCAAGTGATTCTATATTAACCGTTTATTACAATCGGGAAAACCAAAGCAAAACTTTTAGCTTTGCTGACTGGGGACTGAAAACACCGCAAAACTTTCATATCCATTCTCGAATTGAAACGGCAGATACTGCACCAAGATTTAGAGATGCCTGGCAAGAAAGTCGTTCACTAATTCCAGCTAATGGTTTCTACGAATGGTATCAAGACGGACTGAGCAAACAACCATACTACATTTATCACAAAGATCATAAGCCACTCTATTTTGCCGGTTTGAATTTCGCAATTACCGAAGAAGAACGAAATGTTGTTATACTGACTACAGAAGCCGATAAGAGCATCAACGCAATCCATTCTCGTATGCCTTTAATCATTCCAGCCGAAGACAATGAAGCTTGGCTGAGTGGAAAGATGTCCAAAGAAGAAGCAATCCTTTCAAGTCGCAATATTGCCCTAGAAGCCCACACGGTATCAAGTCGAGTCAACAAAATGATTTATAACGATACCTCCTTGATTGAGAAGAAAGACCCAATTAAAGACGATCAATTACGATTATTTTAGCTTACCTTAGTTGAACTAGTAGATCTTTACTTTCAACTTGGTCGCCAATTTGAACTTCAAACTTATCTACAACACCATCCGCTAGAGCATAAACTGTTGTTTGCATCTTCATTGCTTCCAATACAATCAACTTATCGCCCTTCTTAACTTTCTGCCCGACAGTAGCATTCACACTGCTGACCATTGCTGGTATCGGTGCACCTACTTGCATCTTGTTTGCTGAATCAGCCTTTTCTCTTCGCTTAGTCGTTGATTTAACCGATTTGTCAGTGATGACACACTCTCGAGCACGTCCATTGAGTTCAAATGTTAAACTACACTTACCATCTTCATCCGGTTTACCGACATGAATTAATTTAATGATTAGCGTTTTACCCTCTTCGATTTCAACGGATATTTCTTCACCAACTTTTAGACCATAGAAAAATGCGGGGGTCGGTAAGACTCTAGCATGACCAAATTTCTTGATGTATTGGATCATGGCCTCGAAAACTTGCGGGTACATTAAGTAACTGTACAAGTCATCGTCACCCACCTCACCGTTAATCTTCTTAGAAAGCTCTTTTCTTGTTGCCTCTAAATCAACTTTACCCGCCTTGGCACCTGGTCGTCCTGTGGTTGGTTTTTTGTCACCTAGGACAACTTTTTGAACCTTCTTAGGCCATCCGCCCTTAGGCTGACCAAGTCCGCCTGAAAGCATATCAATAACGGATTCAGGGAATGCTGTACCTGGCTCTAAATTAGGCACGTCTTTTGGCTCTATACCCTTATTGAGTAAGAACATAGCCATATCGCCAACGACTTTACTACTTGGAGTTACTTTCACAATATCTCCAAATAAATCATTCACTTCGTGATAATAGCGCACCACTTCAGGCCAACGTTTGCCTAGCCCTAAAGCTCGCGCTTGTTCTCTTAAATTTGTATACTGACCACCTGGCATCTCATGACGATAGACTTCAGCACTTCCGAACTTTGGACTCGTATCAAACGGCTCATAGAATTGGCGAACTGCTTCCCAGTAAATTGAAAGTGAATCAAAATAAGCTTGGTCTAATTTAGTACTTCTACGATCCCCCTGTAATGCGTTGATTACGGAGTTCATATTTGGCTGTGACGTAAGACCTGACAAAGAAGATATAGCTAGATCCACAACATCTACTTGGGCTTCCGCTGCCTTCATGATTGAAGAACTAGCAATGCCACTAGAATCATGTGTGTGGAAATGTATCGGCATACCCACCTCTGATCGCAATGCTTTCACTAGTTTATAAGCTGCATTTGGATGACAGAGTCCGGACATATCTTTAATAGCAAGCATATGGGCACCCATTGATTCCAATTCTTTAGCCATGTTTACATAGTAAGCTAAATCATACTTATCACGTTTTGAATCGGTGATATCGCCAGTATAACAAATAGTCGCTTCACAAATTCTATCTGTGTCTTCACGAATCGACTTCATTGCTACTTTAAGATTCGGCAAGTAATTCAAAGAATCAAAGACACGGAAAATATCCATTCCAGATTCAGCACTATGCTTAATAAAGCCACGAATTACATTATCTGGATAATTCGAATAACCCACTCCGTTAGCTCCTCTTAACAACATTTGAAAACAAATATTAGGAATCTTTTCTCTAAGGCGTTTAAGACGTTTAAATGGATTTTCATTAAGAAAACGCATTGTCGTATCAAAAGTAGCACCACCCCAACATTCTAAACTGAATAAATTGTGTGCATTTTGAGCAATAGAATCAGCAACAGCTAATTGATCAAAGCTTCGCATACGAGCTGCCAATAAAGACTGGTGGGCATCTCGCATCGTAGTATCTGTTACAAGCAAGCGTTTTTGAGAAAGCACCCAATCACAGAACTTATCTGGCCCATGTTTATCTAAGTACTGTTTCGTACCTGCTGGTTTCTTCAACTTTGGATCATAGTCAGGCAAAATGAGCGGCAAATCCATTTTGGGAACACCACGCCCTTTTACTTGATCATTTCCATTTACAATCGTTTCACCCAACAAATTCAGTAATTTAGTTGCACGATCTTTTCTTGGTTTAAAAGAAAACAGTTCAGGAGAACGGTCAATCAGAGTCGTAGTGGCATCTCCAGATACGAACGTCGGATGATGCAAAACATTTTCAATGAAAGGAATATTTGTTTTAACTCCACGAATACGCATTTCGCGTAAAGCACGATTCATACGCTGTATCGCCTGCTCAAAATTCTGTGCAGAAGCAGAAATCTTAACCAATAAAGAATCATAATACGGAGTGATCACTGCTCCAGTATCGCCCATAGCACCATCGAGACGGATTCCAAAACCTGCCGCACTTCGATAATTCACAATTTTTCCATAATCAGGGGCAAAGTTCTTCTCTGGATCTTCGGTGGTTACACGAGCCTGAATAGCTACACCGTTTCTTGGGATAGCGTCCTGCTTAGGAATATTAATTTCCTTCCCGTGCAACTTATGGCCCTTAGCAATCAGGATTTGACTGCGAACAATATCAATACCTGTAATGATTTCCGTGACAGTATGCTCAACCTGAATACGAGGATTCATTTCAATAAAGAACCAATCGTGAGAATCTAAATCCAACAAAAATTCCACAGTTCCTGCATTATAATAGCCAATAGATTTAGCAATTTTCACAGCAGCCTCACAAAGTTCTTTACGCACTTTTTCTGGCAAATTAACAGACGGTGCGATTTCGATCACTTTCTGGTAACGTCTTTGAATCGAACAATCTCTTTCATGAAGGTGAACGACATTACCATGCTTATCGCCCAAGATTTGCACCTCAATATGTTTAGCTCGCCCTATGTAACGCTCTAAAAATACAGATGAATTACCGAAAGCACGTTCTGCCTCGCCTTGGGCTTCATCTAATTGTGACTCTAAGTCAGCTTCTTTTTTAACGATTCGCATTCCACGACCACCGCCACCAAAAGCCGCTTTGATAATTAAAGGAAAACCAATCTTCTTCGCTGTTTTCAGTGCAATTTTGCGATCACTGATGGCATCTTCAGTACCAGGCAATGTCGGAACGCCAACTTCATCAGCAATCTTTCTTGCTGCAATTTTGTCACCCATCTTTGAAAGAAGTTCCGAACTCGGTCCAATAAAAGTAATTCCATTATCTTCACAAGCTTTGGCAAAATTAGCGTTTTCAGATAGAAAGCCATAGCCAGGATGAATCATCTCAATCCCTTTGTCTTTAGATAGGTCAATAATCCCATCAATATCTAAGTATGCGGCAACTGGGCCTTTCCCTTCTCCAATTAAGTAAGATTCATCGGCTTTAAAACGATGGACTCCGAAGCGATCTTCATTCGCATAAAGTGCGACTGTTCGATAGTTTAATTCGGAAGCACTACGAAAAATTCTTACTGCTATTTCACTTCTATTGGCTGCTAAAATCTTATTCATATACTAAAGATGACTTATTTTTAATTTAAGAATTACAAAAAAGTAAGAGCGTTAGTCAATCTTCGGTTAAATTTATTTAAAAAGAATTGTTAAATTATAACCGAATAAGCCTATCCACCCGACCGAATGAGCGTATAACCTAATTCGTTTAAGTAGTTTGCTGATTGATTAAACTTATCTCCCTGCAATTCAATAGACATCGTTGTAGCTTTTATCGTGCCACCACAACCAAATGACTGTTTCATTTTTAACAAAATTGCATTGAGGTCGCTTTTTGTTACATGAGTCGGCCATTCAT
>WTIG01000001.1 GCA_011522825.1 Puniceicoccaceae bacterium | reverse complement strand
TATAGATAGATGTTTAACAGCTCACCGTTAGATTTTTAAGTTTTTAACAAGAACTGATCGATAAGTTCTTGGGCCAAAATCTCATTTCGAGCGATATTCGTGTTAAATCAATTTCTTCATTAATACCTGCGCCGTGAACAAGGTAGGGAGAAAAGACCATCATTTCATCGCTCTGTGGATTCGGTCTTATTAATTCTAAAGAGCCATTAATATGTAATATTGCTGGAACAGTAAACTGTCGTTTTCCCACCCTTGCTCCAGAAACTGTTCTTAATATATTTTGCTCATTTTCTTTATGAGTTTTTGGTGCAATTGATAGGCTAGATTTTTTGCTGCTACCACATACCGGAAAGTATATATTGACTGCGTTCCTAAGATAATCAAGGTAAACATCTTTATGGGCTGGATTATTTTCTAAAATTCCTGGCCTTATTATCCTCATCCAAAAATAGCTATTTCCATCATAAGGTGATTTAGTAGAAACGTCCGATGAGGTGATTTTAGAAATTTCGTCATCCAAAAATTTGAGCTCTTTTAACGATGAAACTTTAAAACCCCTTGAGAATTCGTTGAAAAAATTTTCATGAACTTGGATATTCACAGCTTTATGATAATGTTCTAGATTATCTAATTTAATGCCTGTTTTGTTAGAAATCTCCGTCTTTAAGAATTCTTGAAGTGCCCTTCTTAACCGTTCTGCTTTTGATTTACTCAACTTGCATATAGTGAAGCCGTCAGAATAATCTTGCATAAGATCAATATCCTTATCTATAATAACGCCTTCTTCACCATACATAACGTCCTGATCTGTATGAAATTCATGATTTTTGCCGTCTATACTGAATTTATATTTTCCCATTTTCAAATTAGCTCCAGTGAAAAATTATGTTTGATTGAATTATATACCATTGTGCTATGTTGGGCTTTTTGATGAAAGGTTGAGTTCATCAACAATTTCTTTTATAACTGTAACTATGTTTGAGTGCTCTATAATATACTTCGACATATTTTCAAAATGTATTGGTCGATAACTGCCAATAAGAGTGCTGACAGGATCGCATTCCAACTCACAGAACCCAACTGAAAATTCAAATAGAGAAATCCCTCTTTTGTTGCAACACTCAGATAATTTTTTTAATGTTGCAAGGTCAGAGGGAATATTATGGTAAAGGCTCTGTGCGGCCTTGCGATGAAAGATGCGTGAACCCTTACTGTGACCTGCGTTTAAATATGACTCATTAATAACACCCTGAGCCAGAGCACCATAACTAAGACAATCCACACCTAATTTTCTCATCTCAATTATCAGATTTGTATTTTTACGATAAAAATAATTAAACGGCAGTTGATTCCAAATTGGTCTTTCTCCTAGATCAATCGCAGCCTTTAACTGCTTAGTGCTCCACTGCGAAACTGCCCAATAAAGAATTTTGCCTTGATATCGAAGATTTCTAACCGTTTCTACGACTTCTTCTATTGGAGTATCCGGATCATAACGATGCATCTGCAAAACGTCGATATAATCAACATTCAATCTTTTAAGAGATTGATGAGTCGATTCAATAATATGCTTTCTGGACAATCCGTTACCGTTTGGGCCATCAAAAATTGGGAAAAATAACTTTGTCGCCAATAAATATTGAGAATGATGAACAGTCTTGAGCAACTGACCTAGTATCTGTTCACATTCACCTTCTGCATACGTATTTGCAGTATCAATAAGGTTAATACCAATGCTAAGCGCTTCCTGTAGTATCCTTTGAGATTGCTTAAGGTCTAGACGATCACCAATAGTGTAATGAGTGCCTAATCCAAATCTAGAGACAGACAGTCCTGTTGAAGAGCTTTTGCTATATAACATAAATGTCGAAACCGTCCGTTAAATATCTTTTGTAAAGTCAATGTAGCGCACTAATGGTTTGAAATAAAATGAGATAACCAAAAAGATTAAAAAAAAATAATTTTCCTTAAGCATCTCTATATCTATATTCACCATTATCCCAGTAACTTCCAGAAAATCTTCCTTGTATAATTAGTTGCAGCGTCTCGCCGAGTTGCTTATGCCTAGCGTAAACAGAGTGACATTTAAGAATCTGGTTATGAGCAGCTATTGTAAGGTCGTTGACATGCTGCATAAATTCTAGATCATTCAGTTTTTCAATATAGACGCCAATCTCATTGACGGTTTCAATCGGAAGATAGTGTATATCAGGATGTAAACCCAATTGAGCAAGGAATGAATAATTAAATGTACATAAGCAGCTACCGAATGCAGGGATTTCTATAAATTTACGAACAAAGTATCCGGAGGTTGACCCACAGGTAAAGCTAATACGGGATGCTGTGATCAGTTTCTGATAATATCCATTAAGGAATTTATGACTCAGTGATGAACTAGGTATAACCCTACCTGCACGATAAGCGATCTTATCAATTAAATGCAAAATAATTTCTTTTGGATACTGCGAAATAACTTGCGAGACAGCGGCGCGACGAGGGGCATATGAAGCGCCTGGAACACTTATTCGTCGAGATTTATCACCATGCCTAATAGTAGATGATAGGTGAAATTCTTGCGGAGCCATAACGTGGGGTAACGACACAATCCGATGTTGCTTTGCCATCATAAAATCATACCCCATGCTTACGCTATCAGCATTTAAGTCATGGTTAAAGTTGGTCTTTGATATATTTCCCCGTACATGAAGATCAAAGTCATATAATTCCGGACCCGACATGAGAAAATAATCAGTTTCTCGCTGCCCTAGCGAGATTGCAGGATCTTCTTCGTCCATAGCATGTAAATCATACTCAGTCATCAGCGCAACGCTGCTTGGTGAGCGCTCACGTATCTCAAGAAAAGCCTTAAGATACCTTTCACATTCTTCGAATGTAATCAAAGAGAGTAATGGAACATTATAAGCACGCTTTAAGCGAGATATGGTATCTGCAAAAATTTCACGGCTTTTGCCTAGAAATACAAATGGGGTAAACACAACAACGTCTGGCGATGCTCTACTAACAGAAAGATCTGCATAATTGTCAAGACTCACCGTCACAACTCCTGGTGTTGCCTCTAATATCTCATGATACAAACGTGTCGTTGGATTAAGGTAAAAATAATCAAATGGCTTGAAGAACGCAATTAAGGGTATATGTTTCATAAACTAGGCTTTATATTAAGAAAGGTTTGTGTGTAGACTTCGATAACCCTGTGTACGATCATGACGAGTGAGCCGACAAACATGGTATAGCTTTGGACATTTTTAGATGCAATCGGCAAAACGATACATTTATTACCGCAGGCAACATCAGTAATTTTGACTATTTCCAATCTTTATCCCTTTAACTCAATCTGCTTCTAATACTTTTGATAAACCTAGTAGGTTTATCCCGAATACCATCAATCTCCACATCATATAACGACACAAATGTATTACCTGCACAACCGACCGTTATAGAGCCTGTCAATTCATTACATTCAACTACCTGGCCTGGAATATATTGAATTTTACTCTCAATGGATGATACTGATGAGCGCCAAATAATAATTTTTTTATCTTTTAAAAATGCAAATGCTCCAGAAAATGGTTCGCTTGAAGCATTAATCAAACGATGTATCGTGAGAGCAGATGCTTCGAAATTTATCTTCCCATCAATCGGTTGGCGAGGGAAAGTTCGAAGAGCTAGTTCAGGATCTTTATCTTGAACCTCTAACACATAAGAGCTATCTTGAAGTAAGTTGATAGCCTTAACAAACTGTGAAGGAATTTCTATATCCATCCAATCATAAAGTTGTCCAATTCTTAAATCACCATCATTATCATGAAAACTTTTACAAACAATATCGCCAGAGTCTAACTCGCCACCGACCATTTTATGAATGCAGAGTCCCACCTTTTCTTCGCCATTAATTATTGCCCAAGCGCCTGTGGCATTTCCTCTATACCTAGGCAAGTCACCTAAATGAGCATTTAAGATACCAAGAGGAAATAGGTCAGTAATTTCACTAGGTATGACACCTGAATAATTAACACTAAGACAAATATCTACTTTACCGCAACCATCTATAAAGTTCTTACCAATTTTATTCTTAAAGGATGGAAGATATAAAAAAGGGCAATTTAGAGATTCAGCCATCACTTCAAAATCAGCACTCGAGACAGAATATTCTGGGGCTTCTTTACTTGTTATAATGAAAGAGATCTCAAAACCTTTAGATACGACTTTCTTGATTGTATTCATCATCAAAGATGATCTTCCTATAATCCCAATTTTCATAGGAAATTAACCTCTTGAATAAACTCTGATTCTTCATTGTTTAAAAAACTACATCCGGCTTTATAACTTGCTAAAAATAGATCAATGACAGGCTCTCCACCTATGTGCGCAAAAGTTTTAGACATTTTTTTAGTTTTACCGTCATAGTCAGGGTAGATATTCAAATTAAGAGTCGATTTGACATATTGGGCATCGACAATTCCAAACAAATGTACAAGTTTTAAGTTGGGATTATCTGCGATAAAATTTAATATTCCATGCTGTCCTAATAGCGACCGTTCTTCTTTAAAACTGCATAAAACTAAAAGATCGACATTTTTTATTTCTTCCTTAAGAACATTGATATCTTTAGTTTGGATTAAAGACTTTGGATTAAGTTTCCCTAAAGCCTTTCTTGTTTGCTCTCCAAAATCATCATCAGAAAAGATAAATATATTTTCACTGTAAACTCTACTTACCTCTAAACACATCTTGAGCATCAGGGGGGCCACATTATAAAAAATATCAAATGAGAGATTTGATTCATTTGTACCAACTATTGGGATGCCTTTTGAACGACAATAATCAAAATCGATGTCTGCCTCACGGACTTCCCAAGAATCATACATTAACTGTATCACTACATTAGATGGATTAACATGCTGTAAAAGGTTAAGACCTAGCGGCCGCAAGGCCCCTGTATTGCAGAGAATATTTACTTTCATAAGATCCTCAGGTAGTGGCCTAGATTCTCTTATTATGACCTCTGAAGTTATTTTATTTAGTTCAATTATTTCTTTAAGTTTTTTTTTGGTGTGAGCACGATCCTCTTGAGAAGCATTATTATCGACATAAATTACTTTTTTTGCACCTGCAAATAATGGAATTAAGGCGGCATCAAAATAGGCATTCGTCGCCAACTCAGTAATTATAACTTTATCAGACAAATCTAAGTTAAGTTGAGACACTAAATTTCTGATATAGGGAACAAAACGACTCATAGGGCACAGAAAGATCTTATAACATCAACCACACGATTGACATCAACACCTTTGTAGCATGGTAATGTAATCGTATTACTTTCAAGCCATAGTGAATTTTTTTGAGGGTCATTGTATTTCTCTAGGTAATAGGTGGTACCACTCAGACAATAAGTACCAAGTGTAGACTCAATATTATGAGCACCCAAATAATCGATAAGTGCATCACGAGAAATGCTCGAAGGAACAGTAAATATTAATGACTGAATATTATGATAGACATTATCGTCAGTTTTTTGTTGCAGAAACCCAAGAGGCTCAAGCAATGCATTATATTCTCTGGCAATTGCATTTCTTTCAGCAGTAATATTATCAAGCTTTAGTAACTGTATCCAGCCCATTAAAGCCTGAATCTCGCTCAACCGATAGTTGTAGCCGTAGTCTACAAAATCCATACCTTTTCCTTTAATCCCGGATGCGCCAGCAGCTAACTTCACAGTTAACCATTTTGCGTACTCAGCATTGTTAGTCAGAATCGCGCCTCCTTCACCGGTTGTAATCAATTTGCGGGGGTGAAAACTGTAGCAGGTTAAATCGGCGATTGCTCCAACCTTTATATTATCGACCGAACTACCAATCGCACAGGCAGAATCTTGAATAAGTGGAATACCATGAGCTATACAAATTTCTTTAAGTTGCATAATCCCCGACGGGTTACCAAGTGCATCCACCACAATCACACCTGTTAACTTATTACCTTCATAATCCTCTAACTTAGACTCAAGATCCTTGGGGCACATATTATAGGTGTGCCTGTCGACATCGATAAAAATGGGTGTCGCACCCAGGTCTTCAACCACATTACAGGTCGCTGGCCATGAAAAATCGGATACAGCGACCCTATCACCTTCTTTAATCCCAATTGCTTTTAAAGACATGGTTAGAGCAGTGGTTGCAGAGGTGGTTAAAAAAGCATGTTCTGCTTTAGAGTAATCCTTAAGCCCAGCAACGAATTTATCCACATGTTGGCCTTTCGTAAGCTGGCCAGAATTAAATATCTCTTTGATATCCTCCGTTACCTCATCAAAGCTGATGTAAGGTTTAATAAGTTTTATGGGGTCATTCATTTTTTTCTTTAAACTTCGTCTTATACCAATCAAGGGTTGTCGTCAATCCATCATCAAATGGAGTTAAATTATAAGAAATCAATTCTCTCACCTTGGCATTACTAGCATTATGAGTTAGTACATCGGCACCTCGAGCTTCTTTTTCTAATACTTCACCTGTATATCCATAATGATTAATAATCTTACTTAGCAATGTTTTAACAGAGCAGCAGTTATCTGTTGAAATATTGACGCTATCGCCCTTAGGCATAACAGTGAAAAGTTTTACTACAGCGTCTAC